>NZ_JAVVES010000050.1:0-20985 GCF_032250955.1 Sulfuriflexus sp.
TTTCACCTTGGCGGACTGGATCTTTATCCTGATGGTGTTATACGGTAAATCTTACCCACCACATCTGGGGAAGAGCCGCTTTTAATATTCACCGATCATCATTCTGCAATCATCATTGTCTTTTATTGAGTTTGGCTGTTTTC
This sequence comes from Sulfuriflexus sp., assembly GCF_032250955.1. Taxonomy (NCBI): domain Bacteria; kingdom Pseudomonadati; phylum Pseudomonadota; class Gammaproteobacteria; order Chromatiales; family Granulosicoccaceae; genus Sulfuriflexus; species Sulfuriflexus sp. The sequence continues at coordinate 144 of NZ_JAVVES010000050.1, forward strand.
GCTGAGGCAACGAGAATAGCGGTAAGTTCATCAGCCTCATTGAGCAAACCATCTAACTGTCCATTTATAACATTTGCTTCTTTTAGCAACGTAAGCCAGTAAACGGTTTCATCCAGTTCTTGCAGCCCACCCTCAAGCTTACTGATAAATTCTGCTCTTGAGCGTGAGCGCGTGGCTTCGTGGTAATGCGCACCCACGGAAGTACCACTTCTGAGCATCTGACGACCAAGAATTCTTGCCTCTTCACGAAGTGGCAGAGTCTTAAATAATTTAATTATTGAGAGTGCAAAACGTCGTGTACGACGACGCATAATTTCTGGGGAGTGTTCTTCGACCATCCTTGGCTCCTTTGTTGTGAATCACGCATCCATACGTGATGGTTTTTCAATCATCGATCATCAATCCGAATTCATCGATGTCTTTTCATTCCGCAATCATCAATCAGTTTTAAAAGTTTGTCCAGCGCGCCGCGGTTGCGCTCGACGACGCCGCGCGCGTTTTCGCCGCGCTGGTGACGCAGGTTGGGGTTGCGGAAGCAGTCCAGCACACTCGCGGCGAGTTGCTCACTGTCCTTGACAACACACACGGCATCGCTCTCGCGTAGCATGCGGCCGATGTCGGTAAAGTTATAGAAGCTCGGACCGATGACGATCGGCAGACCCAGTGCCGCCGCCTCGATCGGGTTCTGCCCGCCGGCCGGTACCAGCGTGCCGCCGATAAAGGCGATATCGGAGGCGGCGTAAAAGAGCGGCAGCTCGCCCATGCTGTCACCAAGATAGATATCCGTGTCTGCATCACAGCCGCGGTGCTCGCTGCGACGCACAAGGTTGAAGCCGCGTTTCTCGCACAGGTTGGCGACGCTGGCGAAGCGCTCCGGATGGCGCGGCACCAGCACGAGCAGCGCATCGGGCTGGGCATGCTTAACGTGGGCATAGGCGTCGAGAACATATTCCTCTTCACCCTGGCGGGTGCTTGCCGCGATCCAGATACTGCGGCCAACACCCCAGTCCCGGCGCAACACGGCGGCCTGTTCCTTCAGGCTTGCCGGGACATGCACATCAAACTTGACGCTGCCGATGATGTGCATGTGCCCGGGCCTGACACCGAGGCCAATGAGGCGCGCGGCATCATCCTGAGACTGCGCGGCAACCACATCGATGCGGCTCATCACGCCCTGCATGAATTTGCCCAGCTTGCGGTAGCCGGCCGCGGAACGTGCCGACATCCGGGCGTTGGCGAGGATAACCGGGATGTTGCGCTGCGCGCAGTGGTGGAAGGTGTTCGGCCAGATCTCGGTTTCCATGATGATCGCCATGATCGGCTGCATCCGGTTGAGGAAGCGCGTGACCGCAAACGGCAAGTCATAGGGTGCATACACGTGCATGACAGCATCGCCGAGTGTCTCGCGCACGCGCGCCGAACCGGTCGGCGTGGTGGTGGTGATCAACACCGGGTGTTCGGGATAACGTTCGCGCAGTTTCTCGATAAGCGACACCGCAGCCTGCGCCTCACCAACCGAGACGGCATGGATCCAGATCGGTTGTTGCTCCGGTTTCAGTTCATAAAAGCCAAAGCGTTCCGCCCAACGCTCGCGGTAAGCAGGCGCACGGCGACTACGCCAAAGGAGGTAGACGATGAATAATGGCGAAAGCAGGTAGAGAATTGCGCTGTATATGTATCGAGACATAAGTTGGATTGATGAATTATGATTGATGAATGATGAATGTTAAAAACAAACACATGTTTTGAAAGCCATGCAAATTGTTAATTAAGGCGCTGGTTTTTCGATCATCAATCATCATTCCGCAATCATCAATCTCTTTCCAATCATCGATTAAGTACCGCCAGGTACGCCTCAACTCCTTCTTCAACGGTCTTGAAGGGTTTGTCGTAACCTGCGGCGCGTAGCTTGCTGATGTCGGCCTGGGTAAAGCTCTGGTAGCGGCCGCGCAGATGATCCGGGAAGGGGATGTATTCGATCTCGCCCCGGCCGTGATACTTGATGGCGGCCTCGGCCACCTCGCGGAAACTCTGGGCGCGGCCGGTGCCGACGTTGAAGATGCCTTTCACCTGCGGGTTATCGAGGAACCACAGGTTTACATCCACGACATCATCAATATAGATAAAATCACGCTGCTGGCCACCGTCTTCATAGCCGTCGATGCCCTCGAAGAGCTTCGGGTTCTCGCCCTTGAGGAGCTGCGTGTTGAGATGGAAGGCAACACTCGACATCGTGCCCTTGTGCTGTTCGCGCGGGCCGTAGACATTGAAGTAACGAAAGCCGGCGATCTGGATGCGTGCCGTGTCTATGTGACGGCGTACATATTGATCAAACTGGAACTTGGAATAGCCGTACATGTTCAGCGGCGCCTCGTTGGCGCGGTCTTCGACAAACACGCTGCCACCGCCATACACGGACGCCGAGGAGGCATAGATGAACGGGCAGTTCTGCAGCATGCAGTAATGCAGCAGGCGCTTGGAGTACTCGTAGTTCTCGAGCATCATGTAGCGGCCGTCCCATTCGGTGGTCGAGGAACAGGCGCCTTCGTGAAACACGCCCTGGATGTCAAAGCCGAAGTTGTCGCCGTCACCGGCACGGCTGATGAAGTCATCCTTGTCGAAGTAGTCGTAGATCTCGCAATCGGCGATGTTGACGAACTTGGTGCCGTCACTGAGGTCATCGACGACGATAATGTCGCGGATGCCACGTTTGTTCAAGGCCTTGACGATATTGCTGCCGATAAAGCCGGCTCCACCTGTGACGATATACACGTTATTTACTCCGCAAGTTTGATTCAGCCGGGTTCATTCACTGCCATGCCCGCGAATGGCCTCGACGATACGCGTGGTCGAGACACCCTCTTCATAATCGAGCACGATGACTTCCCCGCCGTTGTCCTGCACACATGGGCCACCGGCAATGTCTTCGGCACGGTAGTCGCCGCCCTTGACCAGCAGGTCTGGCAGGAGCTTGCAGATCAGGCGCTCGGGGGTGTCTTCGCCAAACGGCACGACCCAGTCGACGCACCCCAGCCCGGCAAGCACGGCCATGCGCTGTTCGAGCGGGTTGATGGGCCGGTCTTCACCCTTGAGGCGGCGCACCGAGTCATCGTCATTGACGGCGACAATGAGGCGGTCGCCGAGCTTGCGGGCCGCCTCGAGATAACCGACATGGCCGGCATGCAGGATGTCGAAGCAGCCATTGGTCATGACGATCCTCTCGCCATGCGCGTGGGCATCCTCGATAACCTGCAGCAGGCTGTCTTCATCCATGCTGCCACGGTCGCCCGCCTGCTGGCTCTGCAGGGCGCGACGGATCTCGGCGACACTGGCCGTGGCCGTGCCGAGCTTGCCGACCACGATACCGGCCGCAAGGTTGGCGATCGCCATGGCCTGTTCGGCGCTCTGTCCGGCGGCCATGCTCGCGGCCAGGCCGGCGATGACCGTGTCACCTGCACCGGTGACGTCATAGACCTCGCGGGCATGGGTGGGCAGGTGTACGGGCGGTTTGGCCGGGCGTAGCAGGCTCATGCCCTTGTCGCTGCGCGTGACCAGCAGGCTCTCGAGGGCGAGGCGTCGGCACAGGGCCTCGCCACGTTCGACCAGGTCGATGTCATCGGCACAGTGGCCGACCACGCCTTCAAACTCGGCCAGGTTCGGTGTGATCAGACTCGCGCCGTAATAACGTTCAAAATCCGCGCCCTTCGGGTCGACGAGCACCGGCTTGCCGGCCGTGCGGGCGTTCTCGATCAGGGCCGGGGCGCCGCGCAGGGTGCCCTTGCCATAGTCGGAGAGCAGCACCACATCGGCATCGGCGAGGTAGGTACGGAACTGCAGCAACAGGTCTTCGGGGTTGTATTCGGCGAAGCCGTCCTCGAAATCGAGGCGAATCAGCTGCTGGTGGCGACTCAGCACGCGCAGCTTGGTGATGGTCGGCTGCCCGCCGAGGCGCAGGAAGTGGCACTCGACCCCGGCTTCCTCGAGGCGTTGCTGCAGGGTATCGGCGGGCTCGTCGTTGCCGGTCACACCCAGCAAGGTCACGCTCGCGCCGAGGGCAACGATGTTCAGGGCAACGTTGGCCGCGCCGCCGGGGCGCTCTTCGGCATCGGCAACACGCACCACCGGCACCGGGGCCTCGGGTGAAATACGCGAGGTCTCGCCATGCCAGTAGCGATCCAGCATGATGTCACCGATGACAAGCACATGCGCGCGGGAGAAATCAGGCAGACTAACTTTCGGGTTCATGGACATATTGGCTGTAAATACAGGTCGCCATTGATAATTTGCGCCTATAATAACACAGCCTCCGGAGCGAAGAGCGACCCGTGGCACGATTTGTCATGCTGCCGCAAGCCGCCTAGAATCATACGTTTTACAAATCGAACCGACCTGATAACAGTGAAACAACAAAAACCCTCATTCCAGCCCACGCGCTACCTGCACCCGTCCTACTGGCTCCTATGGGTGGGCCTGGGCATGATGTGGCTGATAGCCCAGCTGCCGTACCGCGTGCAGATGGCACTCGGCAGCCTGCTCGGCTGGTTGATGTATCACTTCATCCCGGCGCGGCGACGCATCGCCGCTATCAACCTCGAGTTGTGTTTCCCTGAAAAAACCGCGGCGGAGCGCGCACAGTTACTGCGCCGTCACTTTGACTCGCTCGGCAAGGGCACCATCGAAACAGCCATGGCCTGGTGGACACCGGCCAGGCGGCTGCAACGACTCCAGCACGTCGAGGGGCTGGAACACCTCGAGGCCGCCCTGCAAGCAGGCAAGGGCGCCATCCTGCTCAGTGCCCACTTCACCAGTCTCGAACTCGGTGGTCGCCTGCTGGCCCTGCATGTTCCCTTTCACGTCATGTACCGCGAGCATCGTAACCCGTTGTTCGAGGCGGTGATGCGTTCACGCCGTGAGAACAACTTTGAGCGTGCCCACGAGCGCCAGGATATCCGCCGCATTATCGGCAGCCTGAAGGCCGGCATGCCGGTGTGGTATGCGCCGGACCAGGACTATGGCCGCAAGCACAGCGTGTTTGCCCCGTTCTTTGGTGTGCCTGCCGCCATGATTACGGCCACGGCCCGCTTTGCCAGGATCAGTGGTGCACCCGTGGTGCCGTTCTTCCCGCAACGCCTGCCGGATGGCAGCGGTTATGTGCTGCGCCTGCAACCGGCACTGGAGCATTTCCCGAGCGGTGACGATATCGCCGATGCCACGCGCATTAATAAAATCATTGAGGCAGAAATTCTGCGTCAGCCCGAACAGTACCTGTGGGTGCACCGCCGTTTCAAAACCCGCCCCGCGGGTGAAGCCCGTCCCTACCCGAAGCGCAAACGCCGCCAGCGGCGCAAACGGGCCGAACCGTGATCCCGACTCGTCGCCGCGCCCATTTATTTCACGGTGAAAAGATCTGGTATGCCCGTGACTGGCAAGCGCCACTGGAAAAAGCCGGTATCGCCAGGGGCAAGGACTGGAGCCGGTTATGCCCGGGGGATTTCGTTTCCGGTGGCTCGCCGATTACCAACTGTTTTCGCGTTGAACTGGCAAATGCTGAGGTTGGCTATTTCAAACGTTATGTCTATGCCCGGCCACGGCCACAATTCTGGATGTTACCGAGCAAGGCCGCCATCGAGGTCTTTGGCTATAACGTGATGCGCCAGCACGACATGGAGGTCCCGCGAGTAGTGGCTTACGGTGAACAGCGCCGGTATGGCAACCTGCTGGCGGCCTTCATTGTGACGAAGGAAATACCTGCCACGATCAATCTTGTGCAATTCGCGCGGGATCAATGGTCTGTCATGCCGGAACCGGCGCGCACTGAGACATACAAGCAGATTGCCGAACGCCTGTGCACGCAGGTCAGCCGCATGCATGCGGCAGGATTCTTTCATCACGATTTGAAGTGGAAGAATATTTTATTGCGCCATGATGCCGATGGCTGGCATCCGATCTGGATCGACTGCCCGCGCGCGGCGCGGGTGCGGCTGCGCAAACGGCGCTCTGTGATTATTGATCTCGGCCGCCTCGGTCGGCTCGCCGCGCATTACCTGAGTATTAAACAACGACTCCGCTGGCTACATGCCTACCTTGGTCCACAGGCCGGCAAAAAAGATGTGAAAAAGCTCTTTTACGAGGTGAAGAGCTATCTGGATCGACGGCCTGTTGCTCATGACTACGAGCTGCCAAAATAATTATTTCTCATTAAGGCTGAAAATAACTACCGCATCGCCTTTGACGCACAATAATGTCAGGCTCGAGCGTCACTTACTTAAGGCTTATTTCAGAATCTCGGCATTTCGACGGAGACCGGAATCAAGGGTATACATTAGACTTATACATACTCATATGAATATAATCTAACCAATTGTTTAATCTGATATAGTATTCAGGTCTTTCAACCTTTAACAAACGATTTGATACAAATTGAGCATTAACATGCCCAGTCCCGAAGTCACCATTCTGCTGCCAAATTACAAAACGCCTGAGATCACGAAAATCTGTCTTCGCCTCTTGCGCAAGCACACAGACACCTCACGAATCCATGTTATTGCCATCGATAACGACTCCGGTGACGAATCACTGGAGTACCTGAGATCCTTAAGCTGGATTGAGCTGATCGAGCGTCCGAAACGAGACGACGAAACACCATCATTATCTCATTCGCATGCCCTTGATGAAGCTATGGAAAGGGTTACAACGCCCTATGTATTGTCCATGCACACGGATACCTTTGTCCGTCGTGATGATTGGCTGGATTTCCTGATTGATAAAATCAAATCAGACAAGAATCTCGCCGGGGTCGGCTCCTGGAAGCTCGAGGTCAAACCATGGGTAAAACGTCTGCTCAAGCGCATCGAATACAAGTGGCAAAGCTTTTATTTTCCTCTGGTCGGCAAAGGCTACGGTAAGCTCGAGGGTAAAGGGGATAATTTCCTGTATCTGCGTAGCCATTGTGCCTTGTACCGCACCGACCTCATCCGAAAGTATGACCTGAAGTTCTCACAGGGGAATGACACGGCGGGAAAAGTCATGCACAAGATGCTCGTCGAACATGGCCACGATATGCTTTTTATCCCTTCAGAAGAACTCATTCACTACATGGTACATCTTAATCATGCCACCATGTTTCTCAATGAGGAATTCAATATCCGTCAATACAACAGAAACAAGGGAATAAGCAGAATGCGCAGGATATTTAATAAATTAAAGACACAGGAACTGCTTCAGGATGACCATCTTGATAAATGACACGCAGTCACAAGCAAGGTATTACACACCTGGCATATAGCCCTGCATGAACTTCTGGATCAGTCTTATACTCTAATATAGTTATACAATTTAATATGCGTTAAGTTTTTTCCGGAAATAATCTTGATATTTTGCATATGCTTATGACTTACCATGTCGTTCGGCCTGATCGGAAAAGGGTTCTAAGGTAGCTTGTTCCGGGAACGCCCTCCGGGTCCGTCAATTCATGACTATCGTTTTAATTCCCGTTTTTAAAGATTAGAATCCTGTCACCACGCTCATTTTCCGTGCGGTAAACCGGCTGACTACCGACCCAGCTGACAACCTCGTCTTCAAAACCGTTTTGCTTGTAGCGAATTTTTATCACGATATAGTCATAATTATATCTATACAGACCACTCTCTTCGATTTCGGGGATTTGCGAAAGTCTTGCCGGCATGTCGAGCACTGCCATCTCATTCCAGGGTATGTATCTGCCGGTGTAATAATACATGTGCTCCTGGTTAGAGAGGATACGGGCGCCTTGCGCGTTCGTTTCCAGCCACCTTGCGGCATCGCGTATATAGGCCTTGTCACTGCTCAATGAGACCATGCCGTCTGCCAGCATATAGGCAAGCACTATGATCAGCAGTGTTCTCAGTTTGCCGCCGACCGGGGCCATGGCCTTATTCGCCGTTTCTCTAAACAGTATGCGGGCAAGTGGGAAAGAGGCGAACAGGATTAGCAGTAGTGCAAGATAGAGCACATAACGGCCAGCAATAAAAAACTGCGCGATCACAAAACCTGTGATAATAAACAGATTTATAGCGATCATCCACAGCGGGAAAGAGGCATTGATTACCTGGTTCTGAATATTCTTTTTGTACAGCCCCCAGATTAGCAGCGCGGTAACCACCACACCGGTCGTTGAAAACACCTGCTCCAGAATGATGGTAACAATAATGGCGATAACGCCCTGGGTAGCAATGTTGCGGGAGTAATAGGGCAGCACCTCGCTTTTCAACAATTCTGCCTTTGCGCTAATCCCTTCAACGATGCCCTGCTGAAGCATGTCCAGCAAGACCACTGACTCCGTCAGCTTATTGGTAGTCAATTGCTCACTATCGACAAATAAAGGCAGGAACAGCATCGCTATGACTAAAAGCAAAATGGCCGGCAGCCACACGAGTAGCGCATTCTTCAATCGGTTACCGAAATTGTCCTTGGTGAAAAACAGGGCCAGCGGGGCCAGTCCGATGAAGACGATGCCCTCGATCCTGAAAAGGGTCGCGCAGATCAACGCCACGCCGGCAAGGACAGCATGGCGCGGAAGCCTGGTGCGGTTAAACCTGAGCAGCAGCCACAGGGCAGAAAACGAAAACGCCAGGTAACCGAAATCCCTTACGATCAGATCCCGGTATTCGTTCAGGGAAACACTGGTGAGAAACAGAATCGCTGCCGCCAGGGTGACTTTCCTGTCGCCACCCAGCTCCTGCGCACAACGCACGAAAGTAAACGCGAGCAGGCCCAGCAAACAGGCATTAAGAACGTATGCAGCGTGTTCCAGGCTAATAAACAGCGCCTTGCTGACAACGAGTATTAATAAGGAGAAAAAGGGCCAGTGGAATTTGTTAAAGCCCGCCGCCCATCCCTGCTCCAGGAATAAGCGGGCGGATTCAAGGTAAAGGATACCATCTGAATTTATGACCTCATCATTATAGATGACTACAATGGATATCAGGAACCCAAAAAATACCGCTGACCACGCATGATCACGATCAAGAAGTCGTACTATTGCCTGCATACCCTCATTCCTGCATCCTGCAACTGGCTATTAATATTACCTTGGCCAGTAAGATTATTATTTTATGTTGTTGCTCAAATACCTTCACTACCAACGTGCAGCAGGCCTATGCCAATGCGGCGGCCTGAACCTTCTGCGCCAATAAATTCAACGGCCTCATATTTTTCTTTTATCTCTTGCCAGAACTTATCCACCTGGATATCCGGCATGTCCGGGCGTGGCAGAATATCGTGGAAGGCAATCAGGCCACCCGGCCGCACCAGTGAGCCGTACATCTCGAAGTCCTGCTTGACGCCTTCGTAGGTGTGGTCGCCGTCGATAAAGGCGAAATCGATCTCATGCCCGCCAAAATGTGCTTTAACTTCTTCGAGCGTCTCTGCCTTGTGTGAGTCTGTGCGCAGCAGATGCATGGTCTGCTTCTCACGGGCAAAGGCACGGTAGAAAGGCACACGACAGGCAGGATAGGCACCACCAAACTCCCCGCCTGGCAGATCAACGCTTACCAGCGTGGCGTCCTCGGCTGCGGCCTGCGCCCACAGATACAAGGTGCCGCCGCGCGCCGTACCGATTTCCAGGATGCGCTTGGCTTCCAGCTCGCAGACGGCCTTGTAGAGCGATTCAATCTCATAGGGGTTCTGGCGCGGTTCAATAATCCGGTAATAGCCCTTGCCTCGATAGGCGAACGGGATGGCAAAGCGCGCCTCGCGCGAGAGGATCTTGCGCTCTAGTTCCCGCAGGCGTTTTAAGCCGTTCTTGAGGTGTCTTGCCGAGAGCAAGTTATAAAACCAGTGTTTCAACATATCGTTACCAGTATTTTAAGTTTGACGACGTTGGCTTGATTACAAACCCAGTCGCTCGGCATGCACAAAGATCGCATTTGACCACATCAACATGCCATTTTTATCGGTTTTGGGTTTGTACAAATTATACAACATGAAGCCGGCTTCCCGCAGGCAGAGGTCGATCTCGCTATACAGGGCACCCCCTTCATAAAGCGGGTTAAAGAGAAGCTCGGTATAGACAAGCAGGGTTGAGTCACGCAGGGTTTGCGGCGCGCCGCGCAGGGCGGCAAGCTCGCCCCCCTGGATATCAAATTTCATGACCTCGATACCCGGGTTGCCCTGCTCTGCACGCCACTCATCTATCGTGACAACATCGACTCTGGCGGTTTCTTTTACGGCGGCCTCGTCGGGGTACATGGCCTGCATGCGGGCACTGGGCTTGAACAGGGAGGTGCAACCCGCCGATCTGGTGATTTGCAGTTCGAGACTGCCCTGCTTCTCGCCAAGAGCAAGAAACTGGGGCTGGATGCGCGAATCCTGCTCGGCCAGCCGGGTCAAGCGTTCGCGATACATAGGCTGGGGTTCAAAGGCATAGGCCCGGGCCTTCGGAAAGACCTTCAGAAACTTGCCGGTAATGCGACCTGTGCTTGCGCCGGCATCGAGGATACCGCTGACCTGCTGATGCTTCAGCAACCCGGCCATGACCTGGTAGTGATCATCCAGGCTTACCAGGTTACCCTTGTTCTTGAATGCGGTTTTTCGCATCAGTGACCAGAATAGTTTTGCCATGTCCTTTTCCTGTTTATTATTTACCGCGCAAGACGGCGGCAATCTGCTCGACCGTGGCTTGCATATTATGCTCGCGCAAAACAAACTCTCGACCCGCCTTGCCCAGCCGGTCACGCAGAGCCTTGTCTGCCAGCAGGGTCTCGATGGCACTGCACCAGTCCGCGTCCGTGTTTACCTGCAGACTGTTTGAGGCATCCAGAATCTCGGCGGTGGCGCCTCGCACCTGTGCCACTACCGGCAGGCCACAGGCCAGGTATTGCAGGGCCTTGATCGGCGACTTGCCGCGGGTGAAGGCATCATCCCCGGGTAAGGGTAACAAACCGATGTCCAGCTGCTGCACAAAGGCCGCCTCGGTGCCGGGTGCAAACGGCGTGTACTCAAACTCGCAATCCAGTGTCGGCCGTTTGCCGCTGTAGACGGCCAGTTTTAATGCCGGCTTGGCCTTCAGCAGTTCACATAACTGCGGGCCGATGTGCTCCAGGTTTTTCAGCGTGGCCGGCGAACCGGCCCAGCCCATCACGACCTTGTTACGTTGTTCTTTTTCAACCGGCTGCCAGTGCGTGGTATCCAGCGCCATGTGGATGACCTGTACACGCCCCGAAAACCGGCGGGCATAATCGGCCAGGTAAGCATTCGCCGCCGTGACGGCATCGGCCGCCTGCAGCCATTGCCTGAGGCGGGCCTTCACCCGCCAGGCCGTAAACCAGGAGTGCGGGCGGCCGGGCCGGGTCCAGATCGCGTCATCCATGTCGAAGATGAGACGTCTGCTGGATGCGATCACCTTCGCCGCCAGCGACTTGCGCATCAGGCATTTCTGGTTAATCACCACATCATAATCCGGGATGCGTTGCAGAACCCCGGCATCGATCGCATCGCGGCGCACATAATCAAGGCTGATGTCGCGCGCGGCGAGCATTGCCTCGTACTGCACGAAACGAAACCGCGTACTGGCCTTGTCTTGATCACGACTGATGATAACCAGCACCTTCATGGTGTTTTTTAAATGCCCTGCTTGGTGATCATGATGTCTTCCATGATCAGGTACTGCAGGTCAGAACCATAAAACATGTCCAGCGCATCCTTCGGGCTACAGACCATCGGTTCACCACGGCGGTTCAGGGAGGTATTCAGTACCACGCCGTTGCCGGTATGCTTTTCCAGTTCTTCGATCAGCTGGTAATAACGTGGGTTGGTCTCTTTGGTGACGACCTGGGCACGTGCGGTGCCATCTTCGTGCACGACTTCCGGGATACGCGCCTTCCATGCCTCGGCGACATCAAAGGTGAAGGTCATATACGGTGACGGGTGATCGGTTTGCAGGATTTCAGGGGCGACACGATCCAGCATACTCGGGCAAAACGGCCGCCAGCGCTCGCGGTATTTGATCTGCGCGTTAATGCGATCGGCGACGCCGGCATGACTGGGGTCACCAAGGATACTGCGGTTACCGAGTGCGCGCGGACCAAACTCCATACGGCCCTGGAACCAGGCAATCGGGTTACCCTCTGCCAACAACTTCGCGGCGTGCACCGGCGCCTCTTCCAACATGACCCATTCAGGCTTCCTTTCGTGTTGCTTGCAGGCCTCGATGCATTGCTCGTTAGTATAGGCCGGGCCAAGATAAGCATGCCGCATAGGCTCGATCGTTTCGCCCATCTTTGCTGCCACGAACGAGGCCGCGCCGATTGAGGTACCGGCATCATTCGCCGCCGGTTGCACAAACAGCTCTTTCACCCCTGGCATCGCAATAATGCGCTGGTTGAGTTTTACGTTCAGCGCCACACCGCCGGCATAACAGATCTTGCCGGTCTCCCGAATGATGTCACCAACATAGTAATCAATCAGTTTCAGTGCGACTTCTTCAAGCAGGGCCTGAATACTTGCGGCGTAATCAATATAGGGGTCATCAATCTCGTCCCCCTCGCGTTTCGGCCCCAGCCAGTCAATCAGCTTTTGGGTAAAGTAATAGCTCTTGCCGTCATCCTTGTAACGGCGCAGGCCTACCACGTTGGCGTAGTCGGTATTTATCCTGAAGCTCTTGCCATCAAAATCGATCAGACGGGAAAAATCAAAGCGCGTCGGATCGCCATACGGCGCCATGCCCATTACCTTGAACTCGCCGTCGAGCATCTCGAAACCCAGGTACTCGGTCAGTGCGCCATACAGGCCACCAAGTGAATCCGGGTCGTAGAATTCCTTAATCTTGTGAATCTTGCCGTTCTCGGCATAACCAAACATGGTCGTCGCGTATTCGCCTTTGCCATCGATCGTCACGATCGCGGTCTTTTCCTTGAAGTCACTCAGGTGGTAGGCACTACTGGCATGGGTCATGTGGTGCTCGACCGGCACCAGCCGCACATGACGCGGGTCAAGACCGATCTCCCGCATCATGTCGTGTGCCATGCGCACATTACGACGGTAACGCCGTTTACCATTGAAGATGGCGGTCAGGGCACGATCCGGTGCATACCAGTGACGCATCGCATAATGCCAGCGGGCCGGGCTAAGCAAACCAATCGGGGCGTAAGGCATGGCGACGATATCAACTTCATCCGGCCGGATGCCGGCCTGCTCAAGACAAAATCGTGAGGCCTCTACAGGGAAACGACCCTTGGCGTGCTTGTCACGGATGAAACGCTCTTCCTCGGCAGCGGCCACAAGCTTGCCATCGATGAATAATGCCGCGGAGGCATCATGAAATACTGCGCCGGATATACCAAGGATAATCATGTTAGTGCCTGTTTGTGCTGCAAAAAACGCTCAAATAAGACCGGCATAATACAGCAAAATGTCCTGATAATTTAGCCATTTATTCTCCCGGCAGGTAATCCTGCAGGCCGGCCGCCGTCAGGCACTCACGGAACAGCGCCGCCACCTCCGGTAATTCGTGCCAGTTGCGGAAAAAACGGCGCAGATCACGGCGAAAGGCGCGCTCGAAAGCGACCTTGTCGCGGTGCAGGCGCAGGGCATCCAGATCCAGCACCACCAGCCGGCCGTCACTGATGACAAAATTGGTCGCCTTCATGTCGCCGTGACTGATTTTCTCGCGCCGCATAATATTCAATACATCGGCAAACTGGCCGGCGATGGCGCGTCGCGCTGCCCTGTCCACCGCCGGGTCACGAAAGAAGACATGGGCACTCGGTCCGTCGACCGCCTGCATGATAAACCATGCCGTGCCGCGCAGCGGCCCGAAACGGTTTTCGATCAAGGCCAACGGCCTGGCCGTGGCGATACCGTGCATAAGCAGGCGATGCGCACTCCGCCATGATTGCGCGGCCCGCGTGGGCCGCCAGGCGCGCCCCAGGCCATGCCAGATACTCTTGATGTTATAGCGTTTACTCACCAGCTGCTGCTGGCCAAACCGGACCGATGTCACCGTGCAGGTATTACCGGCTTTTATCATGCTGCGCCGGGCCGTCAACGGCAGGTGATCCGGGTCATGCACCAGATCACGAAACAGGGCATCATCCTGCTGCCGGTCATAGACATGAAAACGTCGCCAGGTTTGCCCGGCGGCGAAGGCCGTGCAATTGCGGAAGATTTTGTCGAGGAACTTGCGTTGCTTGTAACGGCGCTGCTGCCTGATCATCGACTGCAGGCTTTCGCTATCTGTCTCCGATACCTGCCAGCCACGCTGCCCGGCATAGCGCGGGTAGAACATATTCACCCATGCATCATATTCAGGCCCGAGCAGGGCAAACAGCGCGGCAAGATTATCCAGCGAGGCCCGCTTGTTCACTGCTGCCGGATTGACCTCTATATCCGCGGCATCCAGTGTGTACAACACCGAATCACTGTAAATAAAATTTTGCATGTGCAGGTCTTGTTGTCGCAGGCCGGCAGCGTGGTGCGCGGCCAGCACGTCGACCAGTTCACCAACCAGCTGCCGGCGACCGGCAACGTCTGCGCCTTCCCAACGTTCACGACTGCTTACCGGTCTTTCGAGCGCGGCATAGACCAGCAGGTGCGCGGCAGGCTCGGGCAGGCTCGTACTCAGGAGCAAAGCCGGTGCAGGAATCGCCTTCTCCTTCAGAACCGCGATGCCACGCTGCTCATACTGCCATTCCCGTTTCGCCCGTGAACCCGTTGAGAATAACTTTATAAAGACTGTGCGCGCACCCCACCTGCCCCGGCAGACATAACGCCTGCCCGGCATGGCGCGCACGACTGCCTCACAAATGATGACCTCGCCTTGTGGCAGGTTAATCGTGAAGGGGACCGCTGGTGTGTACCCCGACTGCCAGATGTCTGCGGCATCCTGCATGTCAGTTGCCGGCCTTTCGCTGCTGCTTTTCCCCGGCCCTTTGCGCGAGCCTGCGCCACAGCTTTCGCAGCTTCGGATCCCGGGTGCCGGTATTGAGATACGACGTCAGAAACCGCAGGCGGTCTGCCCGGCTGAAGCCGTGTGCGTGCCGGTTGAGGGTATCAAGGTCACGAAACATGGCGCTGTCCTTGAACAGGCAGTGCCTGGTTTTTTCAAGATCAATCAGGCGCACCTCGAAACCCGCTTCGCGCGGCTTCACAAACAGGTGTTTCGGGTACAGGCAATTATGCTGTAAGTGTCGCGCATGCAGGCGTGCCAGCACCTCTGCAACCTGCGCGATTAATTCCCTGCGCTGTGAGCCGGTGAGTGCCTGCAGTTCGATCTCATCCAGCGGCACAAAGCCGTCGAGCGCCTCGGTGACGAGGATCGCGCGCCGGGCGCCATCAACATTTCGCGTTGCAAAGTAGACCGGCACCAGTGCGGGCACATGCCCTTGTTGCAGGGCATGAATATTTTTCATTTCGCGGACAAAGGTGGGCATGCCGCGCAACGGATGCCGCCATGTGTGCGTGACGTGGTTTTCCTGCCGTTTCAGAAACACAACACGACTGGTGCCATCTGCACCGGTAAGCTCCAGGCGACTCACACCACTCCAGCCGCCACGACGGACATTCGGTTCTTCAAACCAGTCGACATCTTTCTGCCACCAGTCCGTAAAAGACATCAGGCCATTATTGGCGAGTGTCTCTTGCCAGTTGTCCGCCAGGTAATCCTGCATCAAGCCGCTTAACGCTTGCGGAGTACGTAGATACGCCACATGGCGTAGTACTTGAGAAAATCCACATGGTCGACGATCTCGAAACCGGCCTCGCGCATTTCCGCCTCGATACTCTCGCGCGGCTGGACAAAACGATTCTGGTAGGCCTTGTGTTTTCGACGTTGTTCGAGCTTCGCGCGCTTGCGTGCCTTGACGTTGCCATCCACCCACAGTGATACGATCACGCTATCAGACGTGACGCGATGAAACTCGCGCAACATCTTCATGCGGTCTTCATGCTCACCGATGTGATGCAGCAGGCGCATGCTGAAAATGCACTCGACAAAGTTGTCCGGTTTCGGGATGTCGAAGGCCGAGGCCTGGAAGGTTTCAATACGGCTCGTAATCGTTGCCGGCCGCTCGGCCATGGCAACATCGAGCATGCTCTGGTTATAGTCAGCCGCATATAGCTGGCGGCCCTTGTCTTCGGCGAGCATTTCCCAGAAGCGGCCCGTGCCGGAAGGAAGGTCGAGTACCGTGCGCGGGTGGCCGGCGATCTTCAGTGCCTTGCGGGCGATACTGATTTCGCGTTTGTTCGACAGGTTTCGCCAGAAGCCATCTGTGTGTTTATGAAAATACGCGTGCGCATGTTCATCCGTATATTTCCCGGAGAACTCCAGTTCAGGCACGTCTTTGTTTGTTTCGCTCATGCTGTTCCTCGTTGGCAATCCCTTCAGGCATTGCTGTCATACCATATGCTGCAGGCAGGCCGGTAATGGGGCTGTCTTGCCCTTGTCTTTTCGATAGGTGCGCATAATGCGCGCTAACACCTTCCGCCAGAAGTCCTGACGGCTGACCAGCGCCTCGCGCCAGTTTTGCCCTGTATACGCCTCGATGAAGCGGATCATATCACTTCGGTGCAGGACAATGCCCTTGCTGTCGAACAGGGCCGAATACAGCAGGCCGGCGATATCCTTCACCGCCCAGCGCTCGGGCAGCCTGTCGCGCTGCTCGACCCGGTGCAGGTCCATCAGGTAGATATGCAGGTCATCCGCGTCCGGCAGCGGCGCGGCCTTGCTCATGTCCAGCCGGAAGTGGCACAGGTAAAAATCGCGGTGGTTCATGCCGTTACCGTGCAGGCGGCAGCCGATGTCACCGAGCCGACGAATGATGGCCCGTTTCAGGCGCAGACGTTCGCCCCGGTCTGGCCACTGTTCCAGTTCGGGTAGCCAGTGCTCGAGGTCGACCGTGTCATCCAACGCATCAGTCATGATGAATGACCGCTGCCGGGCCGGGTTCCAGCCCTGCTTGCCGCAGGCGGCCAGGCGCATGGTCTCAATGCCTACCCCGGGCTGCTCAAAGCGGCGGATGGCCCGCCATTCGTTTTCCGCGCCGAGCACGGGCCGTTTCAACTGCAGCAGGTTCTTGAATATCTCGCCCCAGCCGACCCCGAAATGGGCCTTCATATAAAAGGCCTGGCCACCGCGCTCGAAACGATAGGTGCGCCGCGAGGCCACCTCCTGCTTGACGGTTTCGCCGTCGATGGCGAGGAAATCCTCGACCGTGCGTTCCGGGAACAGCACCTTCAGGTCATCGCGCAGATAAGTCATGCCGTCTCCCGGTGGTCCCTTGCGGCATTTCTTTGGGCACGCGTAATAATGACATCGGCGGCGCGCTCAATCAGGCTGTACAAATCGGTCTGCTCACAATACCGCGGCCCGTTCGCGGCCCACTGCGCGAGTTTATCGCTGGCAATCATCTCACTTAACAGCCGGTTAAACTGTGACTGGCTGAACGGTTCCGGGCAGACCCTGCCGGCGTCGGCATCCCGCACATGGTAGGCGAAGCCGCAATTGGCCGTGACCAGGATCGGCAGCGAGCAGAGCATGGCCTCGATCAGGATCGTGCCCGTGTTCTCGCTGTAGGGCGGGTGCACGAGCAGGTCGGCGGCATGATAAAAGCGCACCAGGTCCTCGCGCGCGCCGGTAAACACCACACGGTCCAGGATGCCGAGCTGCCCGGCCTGCTTGCGATAGGGGCCCTGCTTGTCGCCGCCGACGACCACGAGGCGCACCTGTTCGCGCTGCGCCTCGGGCAAGGCAGCGACGGCCTCGAGGGCCCGGTCCAGTCCCTTGGTCTTGAAACGGGCCCCGACCAGTAACAACATCTTTTCCTGCGCGGCGACGCCGAGCTCGGCGCGTAAGCCGGCAAGGTCTTCCGGCAAGGGCTGGTGCTCAAAGCGTGCCTTGTTGATCCCCGGTGGCAGCAGGTGGAAACGCGCCGCTTCGGTGCCGTAATACTGCACAAAGTATTGCTGCTCGCCGTGGGCGATCAGCATCAACTCGGTGTCGAGACCCTTGTCAAAGACGGCGGCCTCCTGGCGACGGAAGCCACGGTAGCGCGGGGTAAAGCGATACCACCACGGACGGCTCTGGCGAACCCGCTCGACATAACAGGGGTCACCGGCGTAGTAGACATCCAGGCCCGGGATCTTGGTAAAGCCGATCACGGCATCAAAGCCGCCATCGCGTTTTACCGCGTCGGCCAGCTTGCGCGCGAGGATATCGTTACTGCGCACATTGGTCAGCGCGCGCGTGTCGAGTTCGTGCACGTGGATACTGTCATCACGTTCGCCAATCCAGCCGCCGGTAAAGATGTGTACCTCGTGGCCCCGGCGCGCGCACTCCTGCGCGATACGCAGCAGGCTGCGTTGCATGCCACCGTATTCAAAAAACAGCGACACGGCGAAGGCCAGTTTGTAACGCACCTCTTTTTTCATGGGGTCGTTCATGAACCCGGCCCCTCGAGCACGGCACTGAGGTGTTCGAGGACTTCATCGACCGTAATCAATTGCATGGCCCGCGCATCGTGTACGCGTGTGCCCCACTCGATGGTTTCCGGATCCTTGCCCAAAATCTCACGCACGGCCTGGTCAAAGTGATCAATCACATACTCGCGCTGCCGGTACGGCCCCGATAACCAGGACGGGGCCACGGCATACAGGCCGACGACGGGCGTGCCCACGGCGACGGCCATGTGGACCGGGCCGGTATCCGGTGCCAGCACGCAGTCGGCCACTTCAAGCAAGGCGGCCAGCTGCTTCGGGCTGGTCTGGCTGGCGAGGTTCTTTACCGGGTTCACCAGCTGTTCTTCAATCGCTTTGATCAGGGCCACTTCGACCGGATGCGTGCCGCCGGTAAGGATGACCCGGGCGCCCTTTTCCTGCAGATGGGTGATGACACTGGCGTAGCGTTCGACCGGCCAGTTGCGTTCGGGTTTACTCGCCGCCGGGTTCACGATCACCACGCGGCCCGTGCCACCCACCAGTTGCTGCCGCGCCCAGTCGCGCTCGGCATCGCCAATCGGCAGGCGCCAGTCGATCATGGTCTCTTCGATGCCCAGCGACTTCGCAAAGGCAAGGAAGCTGTCCATCAGATGTTCACGGGCAAAGGGGATCGCCGCGTTGGTAAACCAGGCCTGCCTGTCGCGGGCACGCCGGGCATCGAAACCGATCTTCAACGGCGCGTGGATAAACGGGTAGATCAGATTGGTGCGCCACGCCGCCTGCATGGCCAGCAATACATCGAAGCGTTCCTGCTTGAGCCGCTTGCGCAGAGCCAGGTAATCAGCGATGCCGCGTGGCTTGTCGATGACGATGAACTCGACGCCGTCCATGCCCTCGACCAGATCATAGGCCGGGCGGGAAATGATCCAGGTGATCCGCGCCTGCGGCAGGGCATGTTGCAGGGTGCGGATTGCGGGCACCACCATGCACACATCCCCAAGCGCCGACAGGCGCAACACGACTATGCGGCGGATATCCTTTAACGCCGGCTTCACGAGGCCTGCTCCAGGGCGGCAATGACTTGTTGCGGCAGCAGGTCTTTCAGGCACTTCAGGTGACCAAGCGGGCATTCGCGTTTAAAACACGGGCTGCAATCCAGACCCAGGCGTAGCACCTGCGCCTGTTCGTTCAGTGGCGGCGTAAAGCCCGGGTCCGAAGAGCCGTATATAGCGACCAGCGAGCGGCCCAGGCTGGCTGCCACGTGCATGAGGCCGGAGTCGTTACTGACCACGTGTGTCGCCAGCGACATGAGATCGATCGCCTCACCCAGCGAGGTGCGGCCGGCAAGGTCCACGCAGCGGTTATCGGTCTGCGTATTGATTGCTGCCGTGACCGACTCGTCCTTGTTCGAACCGAACAACCAGACCTGACCGCCTTTGGCCAGCCAGTAGCATGCCACCTCGGCATAATATTCTTCCGGCCAGCGCTTGGCCGGGCCGTACTCGGCGCCGGGGCAAAGGACGAGGATCGGTTTTTCTTTATCCAGGCCATGTTTGTTCAAGGCTCTATCGACCCCGGCAGCGGAAATCGATAAAACCGGTGTCGGTATTGCTGACGGCTGCGGTGCGTCCGCGGCATATGCCAGCGCGCAGAAACGCTGCACGGTCATGGTCAGGGTGGTCTTATCCAGCCTGCGTGCATCATTGAGCAGGCCATAACGCAGCTCACCGACATACCCGGTACGTTTGAGGGCGCCGCTAAAGAACGGCACCAGCGCTGACTTCCACGAGTTCGGCAGGACGATCGCTTGTGCGTAGTTATTCGCGCGCAGTTGCCGACCCAAGCGACGGCGTTTGCCAAAACCGAACTCGCCATGCCCGAACGGCATGTCGATGGCGGCATGGACCTCCGGCATACGTTCCAGCAGGGGGCGTGACCAGGCCGGGGCGAGCACGTCGATCAGGCAACCGGGGTGCTGCTGCTTGAGGGTCATGAACAGGCTTTGGGCCATGACCATATCACCGACCCAGGACGGGCCGACAACCAGGATTTTTGATGCGGGAGTAACAGGCATGGCGCGGCTACTCGTCAGACCCCGCGTTGGCCACGGCGTATAACGTGAGTATCTTATTTATCCTTCAGTACGTATTCGGCGCCACAGTAGGGGCACTTGGCCTTACCGGTCTGCTCAATCGGCAGGAACACACGCGGGTGGGAGTTCCATAACGACTGGCCCGGCATCGGGCAGTGCAGCGGCAAATCCGCACGCGTCACTTCGTAACGGGTATGCACCCTGCTTGAGTTTGAATTCATTTGTGCCTCAGCCATGTTCTCTCCTCCGGCCTGCAATTATTATATTTTATCACTGCTGTCCCGTTAATTCCCTCTCCCTTCGGGAGAGGGTTAGGGTGAGGGGATTTAGATTCGATAACAC
>NZ_JAVVES010000051.1:0-20817 GCF_032250955.1 Sulfuriflexus sp.
CGTGGCGTGCAAAAGAAGATGCAGTATCTGGGTAACCAGGTCAGTATCAGCTATGAAATGCCAATGAACGAAATGGTGCTCGACTTTTTTGATCGCCTCAAATCAGTCAGCCGTGGTTTTGCTTCAATGGATTATCATTTTGAGCGCTTCCAGCATGCCGACGTGGTCAAGCTGGATGTCATGATTAACGGTGAACGCGTCGATGCGCTTTCTGCGATTGTGCACCGGGGCCAGAGTGTCGCGCGAGGTCGTGACCTGGTTGAACGTATGCGGGAGATTATCCCGCGGCAGATGTTTGATGTGGCCATACAGGCGGCGATTGGCACGAATATCATTGCCCGTTCCAATGTGAAGGCCTTGCGCAAGAATGTCACCGCAAAGTGTTATGGCGGGGATGCTTCGCGCAAGCGCAAGTTGCTTGAGAAACAGAAGGCCGGCAAGCGCCGCATGAAGCAGGTCGGTTCGGTGGAGATCCCGCAAGAGGCCTTCATGACAGTGCTGAAAGCCAACAAGAAATAATAGCCAAGGAGAATAGCTGGTGGATTTTGATTTTGAACTTTTATTGGTAGCACTGACAGCCCTCAGTGGTGCTATCTGGGCGCTCCACCGGCTGTTCTTTGCCCGTGGTGCCGTTGCCAAAGACAAGACCGAACCGGTGGTGGTCGAATATGCCCGCTCTCTGTTTCCGGTGTTTTTTATTGTGCTGCTGCTGCGCTCTTTCATTGTCGAACCGTACGAGATCCCGTCGGGTTCAATGAAACCGACCCTGTTGATTGGCGATTTCATCGTCGTCAGCAAGTTCAGCTATGGCGTCCGCTTACCGGTCATCGACACAAAGATTCTGGAAGTCGGCAGCCCCAAGCGTGGTGAAGTCATCGTCTTTCGCTATCCGCGTGATAATGAAACCAATTATATCAAGCGTGTAGTGGGTCTGCCGGGCGATCACATTCTCTATATCGATAAAATGCTCTATATTAATGGTGAGCAGGTTCCGCAGGAAACCCTGGGTGAAGTGGCAGGCGAGTGCGGCGGCTACAAGGCGATTGAAAAGATTGAAAACCTGCCCGGTGCCATACACAAGACCTATGTCTGCCCGCAGGCAGCAGATCGCGCTTACGAATTTACAGTCCCTGCAGGCGAGTACCTGGTGCTGGGTGATAATCGTGATAACAGCAACGATGGTCGTTACTGGGGCTATGTGCCGGAACAGAACCTGGTTGGCAAGGCAAAGATAATCTGGTTCAGCTCCGATGCCACAAAGGGGTGGTTCTCCGGTGAGCGTGTGCGCTGGGACCGGATTGGCACATCTATAAACCAGAAATAAAAAGAGGACGTGATCATGAAAACATTAAAACAACAACAGGGTGTCACCGGCATTGGTTGGCTGATCATTCTTGGCCTGATTGCCTTTTTTGTTTTTATCGGCCTGCGAGTGTTCCCGATCTACATGGAAAACTTTAATGTGGTTACCTCCCTCAAGTCCCTGGAAAATGAACCCCAGGTGACAAAACGGTCCAAGGCCGAGGTGCAGACGCTGATCATGAAACGCTTCCAGATTAATGATGTAAAAAATGCGACACGTAAAGACCTGTCCGTCAGCAAGCGCAGTGGTGTCCTGACAGTGTCGGTTAAATACGATGTGAAAACCAGGTTGTTCGGACCGTGGAGCCTGATCGCTGAATTTGATGAGTCTGTCGAGGTTATCGGTAATTGATAGAACCGCTGGATAAACTGATACGTCATCTTGATTATCGTTTCAGCGATGCAAGCTTGCTGGAAACGGCACTGACGCACCGCAGTGTGACCCAACACAACAATGAACGCCTTGAGTTTCTCGGTGATGCGGTGCTCGGGATGGTTATTGCCGAGGAGTTATTCAAGCGTTTCCCGCAAGCCAGTGAAGGCGAATTGAGCCGCCTCCGCGCCAGTCTCGTCAAGGGCGATACCCTGGCCGAGGTGGCACGTTCTTTTGAACTGGGCGAAGTGATAAGACTGGGCCCGGGTGAATTGAAAAGCGGCGGCTTCCGTCGTGACTCGATCCTTGCCGACGCCTTCGAGGCCATTCTCGGTGCCATTTACCTGGATGGCGGCTTCGACAATTGCCGCAAGATTATCCTCGCACAGTTTTCCTCGCGCCTGGACAGCGCCTCGCCCGAGACCGCGCAGAAAGACCCGAAAACGCGCCTGCAGGAATACCTGCAGGCCAGTCAGCGGGCGCTGCCCGATTATAAAATAGTCGATATCGCCGGTGAGGCCCATGCGCAGAGCTTTACTGTCGAATGCCAGGTTGAAGGCATGCCGTCTGTGCGCGCCGTGGGTAGCAGCCGCCGCAAGGCCGAACAGGCCGCCGCCGAAATGATTATGGAAAACCTGAGCAATGACTGATACACCGGCAACACGATGCGGATATATCGCCCTGGTTGGTCGGCCGAATGTCGGCAAGTCGACCCTGCTGAATCGCCTGATTGGTCAAAAGCTGTGTATTACCTCGCGTAAGCCGCAAACGACCCGCCATCGTATTATGGGGATCAAGACCACGGCAGATGTGCAGTACGTGTTTGTCGATACGCCGGGCATGCACCTTGATAACAAGCACGCCATGAACCGCTACCTGAACCGGGCGGCGAGCACGACTATCCTCGGTGTTGATGTGATCGTTTTTGTTATCGACGCCGGCGGCTGGGCGAAAGACGACGACATGATCGTTGAAAAACTCAAGCAGGCAGGTGTGCCGGTCGTGCTCGCGATTAACAAGGTTGATCGGCTGGCGAACAAGGAAGACCTGCTGCCGTTACTTGCCAGTGTCAATGAAAAGATGGCATTCCAGGACATTATTCCGCTTTCCGCCACCAAGGGCGTAAACATCGAAGTACTCGAGCAACAGCTGGCGAACCTGTTGCCGCACTCCGAATTCTTTTTTGCCGAAGACCAGATCACTGATCGGAGCATGCGTTTTGTCGCCGCCGAGCTTATTCGCGAGAAACTGATCCGCCGCCTGGGCAAGGAATTGCCCTATGCACTGACAGTCGAGATCGAGGAATACGTGCAGGAAGACGGTATGCTGAATGTCGGCGCCGTGATCTGGGTCGAGCGTCCCGGCCAGAAGGCGATCGTGATTGGCAAAGGCGGCTCCATGCTCAAGGAGATCGGCCGTCAGTCACGTGAAGAACTGGAAAAGATGCTCGATACGAAGGTCTTTGTGCGCCTGTGGGTCAAGGTTCGGGAAGGCTGGTCGGATGACGAACGGGCCTTGCGCAGCCTCGGTTATTCGGAGGACAGTTAACGCTTATGCGTGTCGAACTGCAGCCGGCCTTTGTCCTGCACCGCCGCGACTTTCGTAATAGCAGTCTCATCGTCGAGGCATTCACTCCCGGGTTTGGTCGCATTGGCATGGTGGCACGTGGCGTGCGCCGTCCGCGTTCGGAGAAGAACGCCTTGTTGCAGTCTTTCCGCCCCCTGTTGATCTCATGGACAGGCAAGGGCGAGCTTTATACCCTCACCAATGTCGAAGCGGCGCAGTTTGTGAATCCGGTTACAGGGTCCGCCTATGCAAGCTGTTTCTACCTGAATGAACTGGTGATGCGCTTGCTGCAGCGCGACGATGCCCACAAGGAAGTCTACGCCCTCTACCAGCAAGCCTTGCAGGATATCCAGACCGCGCCCTCGGCCACCGCCACCGAGCGTGTGTTGCGCCTGTTTGAAAAACAGTTATTGCAGGAACTCGGCTACGGCCTGATGCTCGAGTGCGAAGCCGACAGCGGCCAGGCGCTGGATGCAGACGGTGAATATTGTTATGAGCCTGAGTACGGCCCCGTGCTGCGAAGTATTGGTCGGCCGGCCTCGGGCGTGATGGTCTCCGGTCAGAGCCTGTTGTCACTGGCGCGTCATGAACTCGCCGATGCCCGCAGCCTGCGTGACAGTAAGCGCCTGATGCGGGCGGTTCTACGTGAATACCTTGGCGACAAGCCCCTGCAGAGTCGAATGTTATATACTCAGGCCAGGCCTTAAGCCACACACGAACAATTGAGGAAGACGACGTGTCCGAAGGTGAACAATACAATAATCAAATCCTGCTGGGTGTAAATATTGACCACGTGGCGACCTTGCGCCAGGCGCGTGGTACCCGCTACCCCGATCCGGTCCAGGCCGCGATCGAGTCCGAGCAGGCCGGTGCCGATGTGATCACCCTGCACCTGCGCGAAGACCGTCGCCACATCCAGGACCGGGATGTCGAGATACTCCGTGGCCTGCTGCAGACACGCATGAACCTGGAGATGGCCGTCACTGATGAAATGCTCGTCATCGCCGAGCAGCACCGCCCACAGGATTGTTGCCTGGTACCGGAACGTCGCGAGGAACTGACCACCGAGGGCGGCCTCGATGTGAAAGGCCAGCTATCACGTATGCGTGAGGCCTGCCAGCGCCTGGCGGAAGCGGGTACACGGGTCTCGTTATTCATCGATCCGGATATCGACCAGATTGAAGCGGCTGTCGAGGCCGGTGCACCAGTGATTGAAATCCATACCGGTCGTTTTGCCGACGCGACAAGCGCGAGCGAACGGCAGGATGAGTATGTGCGCATTCGTGATGCCGTCAATGCCGGTGTGCGGGCCGGCCTGCATGTCAACGCTGGCCACGGCCTGCATTACCACAACGTGGAAGAAATCGCCGCGCTCGTTGACGTGCGTGAACTGAACATCGGCCACGCTATCATTGCACGTGCCATGTTTACCGGCCTGCAGGAATCGGTACGCGAAATGAAACGCCTTATGCGAAAAGCGCGCCGGCTGGCAATCGAGACCCACCTTTCGTGATCTACGGCGTGGGCACCGACATTGTGCGGGTCGCGCGCATGCAGGATAACCTGCAGGAGTATGGTGACAAATTCGCCCGCCGTATCCTGAGTGATAACGAGTTCAGTGATTTTTCTGCCAGCAAATCACCAGCCCACTTCCTGGCCAAGCGTTTTGCCGCCAAGGAGGCAACCGCCAAAGCGATGGGCATCGGCTTCAGTCGAGGACTGAGCCTGAGTCACATCGGTGTCGGTCACGATGAGAACGGCAAGCCGGTACTCGAATTTTCCGGACGCGCCGTTGAGTTATGCAATGAACTGGGTATCGGCGAATCATACATCAGCATCGCTGATGAAGAAGATCATGCAGTGGCCTTCGTGACCTTATTGGCGCGTTAACTACGAGAAGCACTCTATCATCTGAACGCCGTCCTCTGGTTTTATTCCATCTTCCCCAGAGCGTAGGTCGGATTAGACATGCGGAGCATGATGTAATCCGACGTGCCCACGCTGAAACTTGCTGTCGGATTACGTCGTTTTCACTCCTAATCCGACCTACATGTGGAATTCTGAAGAGTGAGGGCCAGAGTAAGGGGATAAAATACTCAGGCCGTAGGTCGGATTAGACATGCGGAGCATGACGTGACCGTAGCGGAGCGTAGGAAATGCTTAATTGCCCTGAACCACTGGAAGTGGTTAGGGTATCCATGATGAACCCTCTTAGGGTTCTATGGTGTAAACCCATAGGGTTCTAAAGTGAATCCGACGTAATCATCCCTTCAGAATAATCAGGCGTTCAACTTCTTCATGCAGGCGTTGCATGCCTGCTGTGATATCCGTGCTGCCTGCCTTGATCTCTAGCTCGAGTTCATCAGCCGCCTCAGCGAGTGCCGGCACGCCGCAATAGCGGGTTGAACCGTTGATCTTGTGCACGCAGCGAAACAGGTTCTCGGCATCGTTGTTCGCGGCCGCGCCACGGGCCTGTTCGCAGAGTCCGGGCAGTTCCTTGAGCAGCATGCCGAGCAACTGTTCGGCGAGATCGGGCTTGCCGCCGGCTAGTTGCAGGGAAAGCTCCTTATCATAGATCGGTGTCTTCGTTTCCATATTCTCCCCGTTGGATGTCTTCCTGACAGCTCATTTATACCGTTTGCGGAAAGCTTTTGCCAGCCATCGTCGCTGCCACCGGGCGCGGTTTTCGGTTAGAATGCGCCCATGACTTTTCCTACACTTGAAGACTACGTTGGCAATACCCCCCTGGTGCGGCTGCAGCGCCTGCCGGGAGCCACCAGCAATACGATCCTCGTCAAGCTCGAGGGCAATAACCCGGCCGGTTCAGTTAAAGACCGGCCGGCGCTGAGCATGATCCGGCATGCCGAGGCGCGTGGCGAGATTCAGCCTGGCGATACCCTGATCGAAGCGACCAGTGGTAATACCGGCATCGCCCTGGCCATGGTCGCGGCGATGAAGGGCTATCACATGGTCCTGATCATGCCCGAACACATGAGTGTCGAACGTCGTGCCGCGATGCACGCCTACGGTGCCGAGATCATCCTTACGCCGAAAGAGGGCAGCATGGAGGCGGCCATCGACCTGGCCCGCAAGATGGAGGCCGAGGGCAAGGGCAAGGTACTGGATCAGTTCTCGAACCCGGATAACCCGCTGGCTCATTATGAAGGCACCGGTCCTGAGATCTGGCGTGATACCGACCAGCGGATAACGCATTTTGTCAGTGCCATGGGCACTACCGGTACCATCATGGGCACGTCGCGCTTCCTGAAAGAGCAGAATGCTGAAATCCGGATCGTCGGCGTGCAGCCGACCGAAGGTTCGTCCATTCCGGGGATCCGCCGCTGGCCGGAGGCCTACCTGCCGAAGATCTACGAGGCCTCGCGTGTCGATCAAATTATTGATGTGGACCAGGCCGATGCCGAGACCACCACGCGCGCCCTGGCCAGAGAGGAGGGCATCTTTGCCGGTATCTCTTCCGGCGGCGCGGTGGCCGCGGCCCTGCAATTGTCACAGCAGGTCGAGGATGCCGTGATCGTCAGTATCATCTGCGACCGCGGTGACCGTTATCTTTCCACTGATGTCTTTCCTGCCGGGTAATCGCTGTGAATGTATTTGTCTTTGATATTGAAACCGTTCCCGATGTCGTTAGCGGCCGTCGCCTGCATAACCTTGATGGTCTGCGTGACAAGGAAGTCGCCGACATCATGTTTCACAAGCGCCGCGAGGAAACCGGTGGTTCCGATTTCCTGCGCTTGCACCTGCAACGCATTGTTGCCATCTCGGCGGTATTTCGTTCCGGCAATGGGGTGAAGGTCTGGTCACTCGGTGAGCAAGACACCGATGAAAAGGAATTGATCCAGCATTTCTTTGACGGCATTGAAAAATTCAGCCCGACGCTGGTGTCCTGGAATGGCGGCGGCTTTGACCTGCCGGTGCTGCACTACCGGGCCTTGTTGCACGGTGTCCGCGCACCGCGTTACTGGGAGACAGGGGATAATGATCAAAGCTTCCGCTGGAACAATTACCTGAGTCGTTTCCACTCCCGGCATACCGACCTGATGGACGTGGTCGCCGGTTACCAGCCGCGTGCGAATGCGCCGCTGGACGAGATTGCCTGCATGCTCGGTTTCCCCGGCAAGATGGGCATGGACGGCTCAAAGATCTGGGATGCCTTTCGCAATGGCGAGATCGCGGCCATCCGAAATTACTGCGAGACCGATGTGCTGAACACCTACCTGGTTTACCTGCGCTTTGAACTGATTCGCGGCAACCTGCTGGAAGAGGAATACGAGGCCGAGTGCAAGCTGCTGCGTGATGTCTTGACAGAGTCCGGCGCCGAACACCTGCATGAATTTGAACGCGCCTGGCCTGCTGCCTGAGTGCTGTCGCTGTCCTATTAACCTGTTATCCCTGACTGATATTTATGGCCCGTCGTAGAAAAAAGCAACTCCCCGTTGACCCGGTTCCCGCCACTATAGAATCACTTTCTCACGAGGGCCGTGGTGTCGCGCATCTCGATGGCAAGGCGGTGTTTATCGATAACGCCTTGCCCGGTGAAGAGGTGCGGTTCGTCTATACCTCGCAGCGCAAGGCCTTTGACCAGGGCCGCGCGGTTGACATCATCACGCCATCCCCGGATCGCGTCGAACCGGCCTGCCCGCACTTTCTTGTTTGCGGTGGCTGCAGCCTGCAACACATGTCTGCCCCGGCACAGGTGGCGCACAAACAGGCCGTGTTGCTCGAACAGTTTCATCATGTAGCCAGGTTGGAGATAGAGGATGTGTTGCCACCACTCACGGCCGAGCAATGGGGTTACCGTCGCAAGGCCCGTCTCGGCGTGCGCTTCGTGGTCAAGAAAGACAAGCTGCTGATAGGCTTTCGCGAACGCAGCAGTGCCTTTTTAACTGATATGAATTCCTGCGTGGTACTGCACGAGTCGGTTGGCCAGCACATTGAAGACCTGCAGGCGCTGGTGCGTAGCCTGGATGCCTACCAGCATATTGCCCAGATCGAGGTTGCCGTCGGGGATGACCTCACTGCACTCGTGTTCCGGAACCTTGAAGAATTAAGTACCGATGATCAGGCAAAGCTCATCGACTTTGCCAAGGCGTTTGACGTGCAAGTCTGGTTGCAATCGAAAGGCCCCGATAGCGCCATGCCGTTATGGCCAACCGGCTCACGTCTGTATTACGCCTTGCCCGAATACGACGTGGAACTCGATTTCCTGCCGACCGACTTCACCCAGGTGAATTATGCGATGAATCACCAGATGGTGGCGCGCGCGATCGAATTGCTCGAGCTGCAGCCGGAACATAACGTACTGGATCTGTTTTGTGGCATCGGCAACTTCAGCCTGCCGCTCAGTCGCAAGGCCAGAAAGGTTACCGGTATAGAAGGCAGTGCAGCGCTGGTTGCACGCGCCAGGGAAAACGCCGAACGCAATAATGTAACTAATGTGGATTACATTGCCGCTGACCTGACCGAATACATGCCGGCCGCAGACGAGCCGGTAGATCGCTTGCTGCTGGACCCGCCCCGCAGCGGTGCGCTCGAAGTGGTGGCGCGGATGAAAGAACTGAACCCGCAACGAATTGTCTACGTGTCATGCAACATTGCCACGCTGGCGCGGGATGCCGGCGAGCTGGTCGCCAACCAGGGTTATAAACTCGTCAGTGCCGGCATCATGGACATGTTCCCGCACACGGCGCATGTGGAATCGATTGCGGTCTTTGAACGGCGATGACAATGACATCAAGTGATAATACAAAAGCGATTGCCTGGGAAAATGATCACCTGCGCCTGCTCGATCAACGCCGCTTGCCGCAAGAGGTGGTCTACCTCGACATCACCGATGCGAACATGGCGGCATCGGCGATCCGTGACATGGTCGTGCGCGGTGCGCCGGCCATCGGTATCACTGCCGCCTATGCCATCGTGCTGGCGGCCGGCCAGCATTATGCAGGAGATGCCGCAAACTGGAAGGCGCGCATTGAGGTCGATCTCGATGCCCTCGCGGCAGCCCGCCCGACCGCGGTGAACCTGTTCTGGGCCATCGCGCGTATGCGCCAGTGCCTGCAGGGGCTCACGGATAACCCCGTGCCGGCATTACTTGCCGAGGCCGTAGCCATTCACGAGGAAGACATTGCCGCCAACCGCAAGATGGGCGAGCTTGGCGCGGCGCTGATTGACGCGCATTCGGGCGTGTTGACGCACTGCAATGCCGGGGCGCTGGCCACCGGTGGGTATGGTACCGCGCTGGGTGTGATCCGCAGCGCGCATGCCGCCGGCAAACTCACGCAGGTCTATGCCGACGAGACCCGGCCCTGGTTGCAGGGCGCGCGCCTGACGGCATGGGAATTGCTCGAGGATCATATCCCGGTGAACCTTATCGTGGACGGCGCCGCCGCTGCCTTGATGCAGTCCGGTGCGGTGCAATGGTTCATTGTCGGCTCCGACCGCATTGCCGCCAACGGCGATGTGGCAAACAAGATCGGTACCTACGCTGGCGCCATCCTCGCCAAACACCATGGCCTCAAGGTGATGGTGGTCGCACCCACCTCAACCATCGATATGAGCGTCGCGACCGGTACCGATATCCCCATCGAGACTCGCGACGGCACCGAGATCCTGGCCCTGCAGGGCCAGCAGGTCGCCGCGGCGGGTTGCGGGGCGTGGAACCCGGTCTTCGATGTCACGCCGGCCGCGCTGGTCGATGCAATCGTGACCGAAAAGGGGGTTGTCGAGCACCCCGATGCCGCCAAAATGGCGGCCCTCATGGCCTCCTGAAACCCCCCGTTGCACGGTCGTTCAATAGTGGCGTAATCCCGCCGCGAAACTGCCTTTTATGAGCACGGTATGGTATTATTAGCAGCTTATATTGCCGCTTGGCCCGCCCCGCGGGCGCGGCTTTCAAGTTGTTGAATTATAAAATAATTATTACAGAGTAAGCAGACAGTCTAATGGATGATATCGCGCGCGAAATACTGCCCGTCAACATAGAAGACGAACTCCGTCAGTCGTACATGGAATACGCCATGAGCGTCATTGTAGGGCGAGCCCTGCCGGATGTTCGTGATGGCCTGAAACCGGTCCACCGCCGTGTGCTTTATGCCATGAGCGTACTGGGCAACGACTGGAACAAGGCCTACAAGAAATCGGCCCGTGTGGTCGGTGACGTCATCGGTAAATACCACCCGCATGGTGACACCGCCGTGTATGACACCATTGTCCGCATGGCCCAGCCGTTCTCGCTGCGCTACATGCTGGTTGACGGGCAGGGTAACTTCGGTTCCGTGGACGGCGATTCGCCGGCCGCGATGCGTTACACCGAGGTCCGCATGGCGCGAATCGCCCATGAACTGCTCGCCGACCTGGACAAGGAAACCGTCGATTTCGTTCCCAACTACGACGAAACCGAGAGTGAACCGGCGGTCATGCCGACCCGTATCCCGAACCTGCTGATTAATGGCTCGGCCGGTATCGCGGTGGGGATGGCAACGAATATCCCGCCGCATAACCTCACCGAGGTCATCAATGCCTGCGTCGCTCTCATCGACGATCCGGACACCGATACCCCGACTCTGATGCAGCACATCCCGGGGCCGGATTTCCCGACGGCCGGCATCATTAACGGCGCGCGGGGTATCCGCGAGGCCTACCGCACCGGGCGGGGCCGCGTGCATGTGCGTGCGCGCACCGAGATCGAGGTTAACGAGAAAACCGATAAATCCACCATCATCGTCACCGAGCTGCCTTACCAGGTAAACAAGGCGCGTCTGCTGGAAAAAATCGCCGAGCTGGTACGTGACAAGAAACTCGAAGGCATTACTGCGCTGCGTGACGAGTCTGACAAGGACGGCATGCGCATGGTTATCGAGCTGCGGCGCGGTGATTCGCCCGAGGTGATGCTGAACAACCTTTATCAGCAAACCCAGCTGCAAACCGTGTTCGGGATCAACATGGTTGCCCTCATCGACGGACAACCGCGCCTGCTCAATTTGAAGCAGATACTGGATGCCTTCCTGCGTCACCGTCGTGAAGTCGTGACCCGGCGTACGATCTATGATCTGCGCAAGGCGCGTGAACGCGCCCATGTGCTGGAAGGTCTGGCCGTAGCGCTGGCCAACATTGACCCGGTGATTGCCCTCATCAAGGCCTCGAAGACACCGGCCGAGGCAAAAGTGGCGCTGGTATCGCAGGTCTGGCAGTCGGGTGATGTGACCGGCATGCTCGAGCGTAGTGGGGCGGCTTCATCACGCCCGGATGACCTGGATGATGAGTTTGGCCTGCGTGAAGACGGCTATCACCTCTCCCCGGTACAGGCGCAATCCATTCTCGAGATGCGTCTGCATCGTCTGACCGGTCTCGAACAGGACAAGATCCTCAAGGAATACCAGGAGATCCTCGACAACATCGCCGAGTACCTCGAGATCCTGAACAACGCCGACCGCCTCATGGAAGTGATCCGCGAAGAACTGGTCGCAATGAATGAACAGTATGGCGATGCACGTCGTACCGAGATCGTTGATGCCCATGAAGACCTGACCCTGGAAGACCTGATCAGTGAAGAGGATGTTGTGGTAACCCTCTCGCACGAAGGTTACATCAAGGCCCAGCAACTCTCGTCCTACCGCGCGCAGCGCCGTGGCGGCAAGGGCAAGGCCTCAACCAAGGTCAAGGAAGAAGACTTTATCGACAAGCTGTTTATCGCCAGCACGCATGACACCATGTTGTGCTTCTCGAGTCGCGGCAAGGTCTACTGGAAGAAGGTTTATGAGTTGCCCCTCGCCAGCCGCACCGCGCGGGGCCGACCGATTGTCAACCTGTTGCCGCTGGAAGACGGCGAGCGCATTAACGCGATCCTGCCGATCCGTGAGTATGAAGAAGACAAGTTCATCTTCATGGCCACGGCCACGGGCACGGTGAAGAAGACCAGCCTGAAAGACTTCTCGCGGCCACGTGCCAACGGCATCATTGCCATTGAGTTGCGTGACAATGACCAGCTGGTGGGTGTAGATATCACTGATGGCGAACGCGATATCCTGCTGTTTACCAGTGCCGGCAAGTCAGTCCGCTTTAACGAGTCGAACGTCCGCCCGATGGGCCGTACCGCCTGTGGTGTACGCGGTATCAAGATGCAGGAAGGTCAGCGCGTCATCTCCCTGATTATTGCGGATGACGGGCATGTGCTCACTGCGACCGAAAAGGGTTATGGCAAGCGGACCGAAATGGCTGATTTCCCGCTGCATGGTCGTGGCGGTCAGGGAGTGATTGCCATCCAGACCACGAAACGTAACGGCGAAGTCGTTGCCGCCACCCTGGTGGGTGAGGATGACGAGATCATGCTTATCACCAGTCGCGGCACCATGGTGCGGACCCGGGTTGATGAGATATCTGTTATCGGCCGGAACACACAGGGCGTGCGTCTGATCAGCCTGAACGAGGGTGAAACCCTGTCGGGCCTGGAACGCATCGAAGATGTACAGGGTAGTGACGACGAAGCCGGTGATGTTGAAGCGGGCGAAGAATAAGGTCACGGCTCTGAGCCGGATGATTATTAAGTATTAACACTTCAAGCTCCCCTCACCCTGACCCTTTCCCTGAGGGAGAGGGAATTAACGGGACAGCAGTGAAGGATTAACAAACAGAATCGAGGATGATGTAGTGACACGCGTTTATAATTTCAGTGCAGGACCGGCCATGTTGCCGGAAGAAGTCATCAAGCAGGCCCGCGAGGAAATGCTGGACTGGCATGACAGCGGCATGTCGGTGATGGAAATGAGTCACCGCGGCAAGGAATATATGTCCATCGCGGAACAGGCCGAAGCCGACCTGCGTGAAATTATGGACATCCCGGCAAACTACAAGATCCTGTTCCTGCAGGGCGGAGCCAGTAGCCAGTTCGCCATGGTGCCGATGAACCTGTTGCGCGGCAAGACAGGCGCAGACTACGTCAACACCGGGGCATGGTCGAAGAAGGCTATCGCCGAGGCCAAACGTTACTGTGACGTGAATATCGCCGCCAGCACCGAAGACAACAAGTTCACGACCACGCCGGCACAAGCGGATCTGAAGCTGAACAGCGACGCCGCCTATGTGCATTACACCCCGAATGAAACCATTGGCGGGGTCGAGTTCCCCTACGTACCCGCCACCGGTGATGTGCCGCTGGTTGCGGACATGTCGTCAACCATCCTCTCGCGGCCGATCAATGTCAGTGACTACGGTGTGATTTATGCTGGCGCACAAAAGAACATCGGCCCGGCCGGTCTGACCGTCGTCATCGTCCGCGAAGACCTCATGGGTGAAACCCTTGCCGGGACACCGTCCATGTTTGACTACAAGATCCATGCGGATAACGACTCCATGTATAACACGCCGGCAACCTATAGCTGGTACCTGGCCGGGCTGGTCTTTGACTGGCTGAAACGCCTCGGCGGCATCGCAGCGATGGCCGAGATCAACAAGCGCAAGGCCGATAACCTGTACGCCGCCATCGACGGTTCCGGTTTTTATGCCAACCCGGTCGAAGTGCAGTCGCGCTCGTGGATGAATATCCCGTTCACTCTCGCAGACGCGGAACTAGATAGTGTCTTTCTCGCCGAGGCCAGGGAAAACAACATGGTCAGCCTCAAGGGTCACCGTTCAGTCGGCGGCATGCGGGCCAGCATCTATAATGCGATGCCGGAAGCGGGCGTGCAGGCACTGGTTGATTTTATGGCCGACTTTGAAAAGCGCCACGGGTAAAAATCAAGCATTCGTCACACTGGCGCAATCAATACCTCGTCATACCGGCGAATGCCGGTATCCATGCTCGAGATCACTCGATTCCGGCCTGCGCCGGAATGACGGAAGGTGAAGAGGATTCAAGATGTACAAGATTCAAACATTAAACAATATTTCCATAGACCGTAGGTCGGATTAGACATGCGGAGCATGACGTAATCCGACGTGCCCATGCTGAAATCTACTGTCGGATTACGTCGTTTTCACTCCTAATCCGACCTACATGTGGAATTTGAGGTTTCTTAATGGAACAGAAAAATTTTAATCTCCTCGCCGCTGGGCGACCGTAGCACAGCGCAGGAAGTGCTTACTGAGAAATATTCTGGTCGCGCCGGAATAACGAAAGATAAAGAGGATTCAAGATGTACAAGATTCAAACATTAAACAATATTTCCATAGCCGGCCTTGAGCGCCTGCCGCGCGAGTCATATGAAGTCGCGTCTGAAATCAATCATCCGGATGCCATCCTGTTGCGATCGTTCAACATGCACAACATGGACCTGCCGGAAACAGTCATGGCAATTGGCCGTGCTGGCGCGGGTGTCAACAACATCCCGGTCGACAAGATGAGCGCCCGCGGCGTCCCCGTATTCAATGCGCCGGGGGCGAACGCCAATGCCGTCAAGGAACTCGTGGTGGCCGGTATGTTGCTTGCTGCACGTAATATCTGCCAGAGCTGGGAGTTCTCCAGAAACCTCGAAGGCACCGATGAAGAAATCCACAAGCAGGTCGAGGCCGGCAAGAAAAACTTCGGCGGCTTTGAACTGCCGGGCCGGACCCTTGGCGTGATCGGTCTCGGCGCGATTGGGATCAAGGTCGCCAACGTCGCCCTGAAACTGGGTATGAAAGTGGTGGGTTATGACCCGGATATCACCGTACAAAGCGCCTGGAAACTGTCATCGAACGTGCAGAAGTCCAACAGCGTTGACGATCTCCTGTCGCGTGTCGACTTCGTTACCTTCCACGTGCCACTGGTCGATGCGACCCGCAATATGATCAATGCAGAACGCCTGCAGATCATGAAAGACAACGTCACCATTCTTAACTTCGCGCGCAACGGGATTGTCGATGATGAAGCGGTCGCGGCCGCGATCAAGGCCGGCAAGGTCAATGCCTACATCTGTGACTTCCCGAGCAACCTGTTGAAACAGCACGAACGTGTCATCACCTTGCCGCACCTGGGTGCATCGACGAAGGAAGCGGAAGACAACTGCGCCATCATGGTGGCCGATCAGGTCAGGGAATACCTGGAAAACGGGAATATCCTCAACTCGGTGAATTTCCCCGAGGTACAGATGCCGCGCGACGGCGGCTATCGTATTGCCGTGGTAAACTCCAACGTGCCCAACATGGTCGGGCAAATATCGACCGCACTGGCGAATGCCGGCCTGAACATTATCGACATGCTGAACAAGTCGCGTGGCGAAATCGCCTACACCCTCGTGGATGTCGAGGCTGCGATACCGGATGCCACGATCGCCGCAATATCGGCAATTGAAGGTGTGCTGGCTGTTCGCACGATGTAATTGATAATATCCGGGCTCTAGAGTCCCCTCTCCTTTAGGGAGAGGGAATAGAAATATGAAACAGGCAAGGCCTGCTTGAAGCCCCCCTCACCCCAACCCTCTCCCGGAGGGAGAGGGGGTTAGGACCTTCATGTCGAAGTGGCAGGGTGAGGACATAGACGCGGCGTAAAAATGAAATCCCCTCTCCCTTAGGGAGAGGGCCAGGGTGAGGGAATGAAACACCCCGTCATTCCGGCGAATGCCGGAATCCAGCACTTCAAACATGGATACCGGCCTGCGCCGGTATGACGAATCTCCTTTAGGGATAAGCAGCGCCTTAGCTGTCGTCGTTTGACAGCTTAGGCGAATGGTTAGTAGTTTTATCAGAGGGTCAGGGTGAGGGGATAGAAACATGAAACAGACCGTAGGTCGGATTAGACATGCGGAGCATGACGTAATCCGACATGCCCATGCTGAAATATATTGTCGGATTACGTCGTTTTCACTCCTAATCCGACCTACATGTGGAATAATAAATAAGATATGAACAAAAAATCCACATTGCAGGACATACGCGAGCGCATCGATAGCCTGGATGAACAGATCCAGGAGTTGATCCGTCAACGCGCCGAGTGCGCGCTCGAGGTCGCGCGTACCAAGCGGGAGAGTGGCGAGAATACGGATTTCTATCGTCCCGAGCGCGAGGCCGAGGTTCTGCGCATGGTGCAGGCCCGCAACCAGGGGCCACTCGATGATGAGACGGTTGCGCATCTGTTCCGTGAACTCATGTCGGCGTGCCTGGCACTGCAGCTGCCGATGAAGATCGCTTTCCTCGGTCCGGAAGGCACCTTCACCCAGGCGGCGGCACTCAAGCATTTTGGTCAAAGCATTGTTTCTCAACCCCTGGCCGCGATCGACGAAGTCTTCCGTGATGTAGAGGCGGGCAATTCACACTATGGCGTGGTGCCGGTAGAGAATTCAACCGAAGGCGTGGTCAGTCACACGCTGGATATGTTCATGCAATCTTCACTGTACATATGCGGTGAGGTCGAACTGCGCATTCATCATAACCTGATGGGCAAGATGTCGAGTCTCGCCGAGGTAAAACGTATCTACACACACCAGCAGTCACTGGGACAGTGTCGCGAGTGGCTGGATGCGAACCTGCCCGAGGCCGAGCGCGTGGCCGTCAGCAGCAATGCCGAGGCCGCGCATCGCGCCGGCCAGGAAGCGGGTAGCGCTGCCATTGCCAGCGATACCGCGGCGACGATTTACGGTCTGAATATCATTGCGCCGAATATCGAGGACGAACCGGATAATACGACGCGCTTCCTGATCATCGGCCCCAAGCCGGTCGCCCTGAGCGGTAACGATAAAACGACCTTGCTGGTGTCTATCCGCAACAAGCTCGGTGCGCTGCATGAATTGCTGGCACCGTTCTCGCGCCACGAGGTGAGCCTGACCCGTATCGAGTCACGGCCCTCACGCCGCGGCATGTGGGACTACGTGTTCTTCATTGATGTGGATGGTCACAGTGAGAACGCCCCGGTTGCCGCCGCGCTGCAAGAACTGGCTGAAAAGGCGGCCATGCTCAAGGTATTGGGTTCGTATCCCAAGGCCGTGCTCTAGGCCTCAAGGACAGTATTCCTATGTCGGTATCGATTAATGAACTTGCCTTGCCGGGGGTGCAGAAACTGCGCCCTTACGAACCGGGAAAACCGGTGGAAGAGCTCGAACGTGAGCTGGGCATCACAGGTATTATCAAACTGGCCTCGAACGAGAACCCGCTCGGCCCCAGCCCCCGGGTAATCGAGGCGCTGCAGGCACAAATGCCCGAGCTGGCCCGTTACCCTGACGGCAATGCCTTCCAGCTCAAGCAGGCGCTGGCCGCCATTCATGGTGTTGATCTCAACCAGGTCACCATCGGCAACGGCTCCAACGATATTCT
The DNA here is from genome assembly GCF_032250955.1 of Sulfuriflexus sp. Taxonomy (NCBI): domain Bacteria; kingdom Pseudomonadati; phylum Pseudomonadota; class Gammaproteobacteria; order Chromatiales; family Granulosicoccaceae; genus Sulfuriflexus; species Sulfuriflexus sp. Next base: position 17,540 of record NZ_JAVVES010000051.1, read on the forward strand.
CGAACTGATCGCGCGCGCCTTTGTGGGCACCGACAACGAAGTCGTGTTCTCTGAACACGCCTTTGCCGTGTATCCCATTGTCACCCAGGCGGTGGGCGCGACGGCGGTGGTCGTGCCGGCCAAAGCCTGGGGTCATGACCTCGACGCCATGGCAGAAGCAGTGACAGAACGCACACGCGTTATCTTTGTGGCGAACCCGAATAACCCGACGGGTACCTGCGTGGGCGGGGATGCACTCAAGGCCTTCATCCGAAGCATCCCGGTGACAGCGCTGGTGGTGATCGACGAGGCCTATTTCGAGTATGCCCAGGACCTGTTCGCCGGCTATGTCTCGGCCAGCGAGTGGTTAGATGAATTCCCGAACCTGCTCGTGACGCGCACCTTCTCCAAGGCCTATGGCCTGGCCGGGCTACGCGTTGGCTATGGCATCAGTTCGGCCGAGATCTCCGACTTCCTCAACCGTGTCCGCCAGCCCTTTAATGTCAACAGCATGGCGCTGGCCGGGGCACTGGCGGCGCTGGCAGACAAGACGCACCTGGCCGAGGGTCTGCGCATCAATCGTGAAGGCCTTGCCCAGTATGAGGTGGCATTCGAGACAATGGGCCTTGACTGGATCCCGACCGCGGGCAACTTCATCAGTGTGGATCTGCAGTGTGATGGTCGCGAGGTCTTTAATCGTTTACTGCATGAAGGCGTTATTACCCGCGCGGTGGATAATTACGGCATGCCGAGCTTTCTGCGCATCACCGTGGGCACAGCGGATGAGAACACACGTTGCATCGAGGCGCTGAAAAAGGTCCTGGCCGGAGTGAAAAAAAATGATTAATCGTCTTTGCGTGATCGGCGTCGGTCTTATCGGTGGCTCCTTGTGCCGGGCGTTAAGGCAAGCCGAAGCCGTTCAGAGCATTGTCGGTTGCGGTCGCAACACCGCGCAACTGCAACGCGCCCTTGAGCTTGGTGTGATCGATAGTTACGAGACGGATATCGCCACCGCCGTCAGCGATGCCGATGTGGTGGTTGTCGCCGTGCCGGTGGGTGCCATGCAAAAGGTCTTTGCGGCCATTAAAGGTCACTTGAAGCCCGGCGCGGTACTGACGGATGTCGGCAGTGCCAAGGGCAGTGTGGTTCTCGCCGCACGCGAAGCCTTCGGTGGGGATGAGGCCTGCTTCGTTCCCGGCCACCCGATTGCCGGCACGGAAAAAAGCGGCGTCGAGGCCTCGTTCGCCGAATTGTTTAATGATCAACGCGTCATCCTGACGCCGCTTGAGGCCACTGATCCGATGGCGACGCAGGTGGTGCACAAGCTATGGCAGGCCACCGGCGCGGAAGTGATTTCCCTGACGGTTGAACATCATGATGAAGTGCTCGCGGCGACGAGTCATCTGCCGCATGTGATCGCCTATGCCCTGGTCGACACGCTGGCCCGCATGCATGAGCGCCGCGAGATGTTCCAGTTTGCTGCCGGCGGTTTCCGCGACTTTACCCGTATCGCCTCCAGCGACCCGCAGATGTGGCATGACATCTGCCTGGCGAACAAGGACGCGTTACTGGATATGATCCGACGCTTCAGCACCGACCTGGCCGAACTGGCCAGTGCTATCGAGAACGAAGATAGCGAAACCATCAAAACAACCTTCAGCCGTGCCAAGCAGGCACGCGATCAATATTGTTGAGTTTTATCCATGAGTGGTTCTGACACAGTTTTTAACGTAAAACCCGGCGGCGCGTTGCACGGTGCCGTGCGCGTTGCTGGCGACAAGTCGATTTCGCATCGCAGCATCATGCTCGGCTCACTGGCCGAGGGGGTCACCGAGGTAAACGGTTTCCTGGAAGGCGATGATTGCCTGGCCACCATGAACGCCTTTCGCGCCATGGGCGTCAGCATTGATCATCATGGCGAAGGCTGGGTCCGGATTGAAGGGGCAGGGCTGAAGGGTTTACAAAAACCGGCCGGCCCGCTTGACCTCGGTAATTCCGGGACCTCGATGCGCCTGCTGGCCGGGATCTGCGCCGGGCAGGACTTCGATGTCACCCTGACCGGCGATGCCTCGCTGAGCAAGCGCCCGATGCGCCGTGTCACGGAACCGCTGGAAGCCATGGGCGCCAGGATTGAGACCGCGGCGGGCGGCACGCCGCCCCTGAAAATCGCCGGTGGTCATCTCCTCAAGGGTATGGACTATGTCCTGCCCATGGCCAGCGCCCAGGTGAAGTCCTGCGTGCTGCTCGCCGGCATGTATGCCGAGGGTGAAACCTGCACCACCGAGCCGGCGCCGACCCGCGATCACACCGAGCGGATGCTGAACGGCTTCGGCTACAGCGTGCAGCGGCAAGGCGCCAGAGCCTGCCTGCAGGGAGGCGGCAAACTGACCGCCGCCCGTATCGATGTGCCGGCGGATATCTCCTCGGCAGCCTTTTTCATGGTGGGTGCCTCGATTGCCCCGAATTCGGATATTACCCTTGAAAATGTTGGTATAAACCCGACGCGCGACGGCGTGATCACGATCCTGCGCGAGATGGGCGCGAATATCGAGGTACTGAACCCGCGCGAGGTTTGTGGCGAGCCCGTGGCGGACATCCGCGTGCGCGCCGCCCGTTTGCAGGGCATTGCCATCCCCGAAGCGCAGGTGCCGCTGGCGATAGACGAATTCCCGGCGATTTTCGTGGCCGCCGCCTGTGCCGAGGGCACGACTGTGCTCACAGGTGCCGAGGAACTCCGCGTCAAGGAAAGCGACCGTATCCAGGTCATGGCCGATGGCCTGCAAGCCCTGGGCATTAGCGCCGAACCGACCCCCGATGGCATCCGTATCCAGGGCGGGCAACCAGGTGCCGGCACTGTCCAGAGCCACGGTGACCACCGGATTTCCATGTCCTTTGCCATGGCCGCGCTACGCGCCCGAGGCGAAATCATCATCGAAGACTGCGCGAACGTGAACACCTCGTTCCCCGGCTTCGTCGAACTGGCCGCCAGCTGCGGCCTCAACATCAGCCAGAATTAAGCCAAATGCTTCTCGGGAAAATTAATGACCGGCCTGGCTCAGGGATAAGCAGCGCCTTGGCTGTCGTCGTTTGACGGCTTAGGCGAATGGTTAGTGGTTCTATCAGAGTGATTTATCCCCTCACCCTAGAGTTTTTTATCCCCTCTCCCCCAGGGAGAGGGTTAGGGTGAGGGGATATAAATACGAGACAGACAACGCCTGATTGAAGCACCCTCACCCCAACCCTCTCCCGGAGGGAGAGGGGGTAGAGCATTGGGACAGGGATAGAAGCATGAAATCATG
>NZ_JAVVES010000052.1:0-20764 GCF_032250955.1 Sulfuriflexus sp.
CCTCCAATTTCCAGAAAACTATCTCTATTGCTCCAAATTCGCTATATTTTTACCCACTAATTTTTCCGAAGAGCCTATTTGTTAAATACAATACAAATGACAATTAACAAACGGCACTATGCATAGATGAAAAAATTCTGTAAATACCCACATATAAGCACTTAGCAATATAATTATAAAATAAACCTTATAAAAAAACATGCTATACAAAGGGTTAATGAAGGAATCTTTGCGAAAGAATTAAGAAAAAAATATTATTTTTATGACATGGACATTGCATCCTGCCATGACGTTTATATGTTTCCATCGACCAGGTGCGGTTTAAGTCACTGATTAATTACTCCTATATCAGAGAAAGTGCTTTTTGAAATGCAAAATACGTTTCTATTTCATTTTGCACTTGTGAAGAAGCTAAATACCGGACGTAGGCGGGTGCAGTAACAGGCAGAAAAAAGCCCGTTACAGAAGTGTAACGGGCTTTTTGTCTCGGTCATTGGTCCGGCTGGCAATGGGATGAATGGGCTATTTATCCCCTTACCTCCAGTCAATCCTGTGCCTTAATCAGCCTTCACTTTTCTCGGCTTCCTGTTTTTCCATTTCCGCTATCTGGCTACGGACTTCGTCCATATCAAGTTCCTTGACCTTGCCTATCAGTTCATTCAGTGAACCTTCGGGCAAAGCGCCTGGCTGGGAAAAGACGGCGATTTGTTCACGGAAGATCATGAGTGTCGGGATGGAGCGGATGGCGAACATGGCGCCAAGCTCCTGCTCTTCCTCGGTGTTGATTTTGGCAAAGGCGATGTCCGGGTTTTCAGTGGCGACCTTTTCGAAGACCGGCGCGAAGCTCTTGCACGGGCCACACCATGGTGCCCAGAAGTCGAGGATGACGATGTCATTGTCTTCAATCGCGGACTGGAAATTGTCCTTGTTCAAATCGAGTGGCATGGGAGAATCCTTGTATAAATATGAGTGTTTTCTAATATATGGATGGAGCAGCTTGATTACAAGGGAAATGCCCGAAAAAGGCCGGTTTTTAGCGTATTTGTCGGCTCAGCGCCCAGCTGACGTGCTCACGAACGAGTGCGGAAGGGTGATCCGCACGTGACTTGAGGGCCGTGATAATGGGGGCTGCCGGTGGGGCATTGCCCAGTGCCACGGCGATATTGCGCAGCCAGCGTTCATGACCGATGCGCCGGATCGCACTGCCCTCGGTGCGACTCTGGAAGGTTTCCTCATCCCAGCTGAAGGCGTCGATAAGCCCCAGCGCATCGAGCTGGTGACGGGGCTGGAAATCCGTTTCCGCTGTCAGTTCGGCAAAGCGATTCCACGGACAATACAACTGGCAGTCATCACAGCCATAGATGCGGTTGCCGATGAGCGGCCGCAGTTCAACGGGGATGGCACCACGCAGTTCAATTGTCAGGTAACTGATACAGCGCCGGGCATCGACAATATACGGGGCGATGATCGCCCGCGTCGGGCATACATCGAGGCAAGTCGTGCAGGTACCACAGTGATCTGTTGTCCTGTCATCCACCGGCAGGGCGAGGTCGGTATATAACTCGCCAAGAAAAAACCATGAGCCGGCCTCGCTGTTGAGCAGGTTACTGTGTTTACCGACCCAGCCGAGCCCGGCCTTGGCGGCAATTGCCTTTTCCAGTACCGGGGCACTATCGACAAAGGCGCGGTATCCAAACTCGCCGATCTCATGACTGATTTGATTCGCAAGTTTTTGCAGGCGGTTGCGCATGAGTTTGTGATAATCACGGCCGAGGGCATAACGCGAGATATAGCTGCGCTGTGCATCATCCAGGTTCGCCTGCATATCGCTGGCAGCAGGCAGATAGTCCATGCGCACCGAGATCACGCGTTGGGTACCGGGCTCGAGTTCGGCCGGGCGCGAGCGGCGGGTGCCGTGTTTGGCCATGTAACCCATCTCGCCATGCAGCCCCTTTGCCAGCCAGTCATGCAGCTGCTGTTCAGCCTCGTCGAGATGGACATCACTGATGCCGACCTGCTGAAAGCCGAGCGCCTTCCCCCAGGACTTAATCTGGTCGGCAAGCCGGGCAAGTTGTGAGTCTGACAGTATGGGCATGGGATCGCGGTGTGTTGGGCCGGGGTGCTATGATACGCGCTATGCGCAGATTACCGAATTCCCTCTACCGTGCCGAGCAGGTTCGCGAATTTGATCGTATGGCGATTGAAGAACTGGGCATTGCCGGCGCCGAACTCATGGAACGCGCAGGCAAGGCCGCCTTGCATGCCTTGCGCGAGGCATGGCCCCGGGCAAGGCGCATCGTTGTGCTGGCAGGAATCGGCAATAACGGTGGCGACGCCTATGTCGTTGCGCGTCTTGCCCGTGCCGCCGGGCTTGAGGTGCGCGTCTGGCAGGTCGGTGATGGCGCGAGGCTCAAAGGGGATGCCCTGCGCATGGCCCGGTTTTGGCGCGAGGCCGGTGGCGAGACTGCGGCCTATAAGCCCGGTCTCGATCTCGGCGGCACTGACGTTGTTGTTGATGGCCTGTTAGGCATCGGCCTGAATGCCAGACTGGAGGGTGACTGGGCCGATGCCGTACGCGCCATCAATGACAGTCATGCCGGCGTGCTGGCCCTGGATATTCCTACCGGGCTGCATGCCGACACGGGTTGTGTGCTCGGTTGCGCCGTGAATGCGCAACTCACCATTACCTTCATCGCCCTCAAGCAGGGCCTGTTCACCGGTGCCGGGCCACGCCATTGCGGGCAGATCGTGTATGACGACCTGCGCCTGCCACCGCAGGTACTGATGTCGCAAGCCCCGGCCGTCTCCCGCCTGACCTTTGCCGGTGTCGCCCACCTGTTGGCGCCGCGGCGGCGCGATGCGCACAAGGGGGACTTTGGCCACGTGCTCATCATCGGTGGCGGCGCCGGTATGGGCGGGGCAGTACGGATGGCGGGCGAGGCGGCGTTACGGGTCGGAGCCGGCCTGGTCAGCATCGCGACCCGGCCCGAACATGCGGCGGCGATCAGTGCCGCGCGCCCGGAACTCATGTGCCATGCCGTGAGCAAGGTTGCTGAACTGCGGCCGTTGCTGGCAAAGGCCGATGTGGTTGCGGTGGGTCCGGGTCTGGGCCAGTCCCGGTGGGCGCAGGCATTGCTCGGCGCCGTGCTGGATAATGATTTGCCGATGGTCGTGGATGCCGATGCCCTGAACCTGCTGGCCACCGAGCCGGTGCAGCGTAAAAACTGGATCCTGACCCCGCACCCGGGCGAGGCTGCGCGGTTACTGAATACAGATACAAAAGCGATCCAGGCCGACCGTTTTGCCGCGGTGAAGGCCTTGCAGCAAAAGTATGGTGGCGTGGTTGTCTTGAAAGGCGCGGGTAGCCTTGTTGCCGCGGCCGATTCACCCCTGGCCCTGTGTGATGCGGGTAATCCCGGCATGGCCAGCGGCGGGATGGGCGATGTCCTCACCGGTGTGATTGCCGGGCTATTGGCGCAGCGCCGGACATTGAATTCCGATCCAGCCCAGGCCATGCTTCTGGCGACGCGTCTCGGTGTGAGTGTGCATGCACGCGCGGCCGATATCGCCGCCAAAGAAGATGGCGAACGAGGCATGCTGGCACTGGATGTTGTTGATGCCCTGCGCGAGGTCGTCAACCCGGCACAATTCTGATGAAGACACTGCATATCGAATCCGATGAAGCCATGCAGGCACTCGGTGCGAGGCTGGCAAGGGCCAGCCGGTCACATGGCGTCATCTATCTGCAGGGCGAGCTCGGCACCGGCAAGACCACACTCGTGCGCGGTCTGCTGCGAGGCCTGGGCCATGAGGGCGCGGTGAAAAGCCCGACCTTTACCCTCGTTGAGCCCTACACAGTGAACGGCAGCCATATCTATCATTTTGATTTATATCGACTTAGTGACCCAGAGGAACTCGAGTTCATGGGGCTGCGCGATTATTTCAGCGCCGAGAGCCTGTGTCTGATCGAGTGGCCGCAGCGCGGGGGGGCACTTGTGCCCCCGGCGGACCTTTTGATTGAACTCGAGCATGCCGGCCCGGCGCGCGATGTCGTCCTGACGGCCCACAGCGCGCATGGTGAGGAAATACTTAATGGGATTGATGGATTATGATTGATGATTGCGGAATGATGATTGATGAATGAAAAGAAGGCAGGGGGGGGCGCTTTGCGCACCAGGCTTTAGTTTGGGTTTTCGGTGTGCATAGCACACACAATAGGCATATATATTCTTATTAATCAATATACTACGTGAACCTCAACATCGGCATTGATGACTTTTCATTCATCAATCATCATTCCGCAATCATCAATGTCTCTTGTAGCTTTCCTCATGTTGTTTTATAAGAACATCACGTATATAGTTAATATATAAGTGATCTTATGAGGCTATCTTCCAGCGGTCTGACCGCAGGGGAGGTGTAAAATGAAAAAAACACTACTCGCCATCGTTCTGCTGTTGACCGCGCCTGTGAGCTGGGCCGGGCAGGTTGACGTTATTGGTGTGCGTATGTGGCCAGCCCCGGATAACACCCGCCTGGTCTTTGACCTCTCTGGCCCGATTGAACATACCCTGTTCTCCCTGAAGAACCCGGATCGTATTGTTGTCGATCTGCAGAATTCCCGCCTGCGTGGTGACTTGCCCGCTCCGGAGGGGAAGGACAACCCGATCAAGAGCCTGCGCAGTGGCACACGTAACCAGCAGGATTTGCGTATTGTGCTGGATGCTGATCAGCGCCTGCGGCCAAAGAGTTTTGTCCTCAAGCCTTATGGCGATCATGGCCACCGCCTGGTGCTGGATCTGGAACATGACCAGCAGGAACGCGTGGTGGCGAAAAGCTCACGTACGCCGAACGCTGGCAATAGCAAAAAACTGCGTGATGTTGTCATTGCCATCGATGCCGGCCACGGCGGGGAAGACCCGGGGGCGCGCGGCTATCGTGGGACCCAGGAAAAGCGAGTCGTGCTCGCCGTTGCCCGCAAGCTCGAGGCCCTGGTGAAAAGAGAACCCGGCATGCGTGCGGTGATGATCCGTGACGGGGATTACTTTATCCGTTTGCGGGATCGGATCAACAAGGCACGCCAGGCCCGGGCCGATATCTTTATCTCCATCCATGCCGATGCCTTCCATAATCCAAAGGCCAGCGGTTCGTCGGTGTATACGCTCTCACGTCGTGGCGCCACAAGTGAGGCGGCGCGTTTCCTTGCCGTGAGCGAAAACAATTCCGACCGCATCGGCGGGGTGCGCCTTGATGACAAGGATGACCTGCTGGCCTCGGTCCTGCTGGATCTGTCCCAGACCGCCAGCCTTGAGGCCAGTATGGACGTGGCCAGCAATATTCTCGGCGGACTCAAGCAACTCGGCAAGACCCATAAGCGCAGCGTGCAGTCGGCAAACTTCCTGGTCCTGAAATCGCCAGATATCCCCTCGGTACTGGTTGAGACCGCCTTTATCTCCAACCCGGAGGAAGAGCGTAAATTGCGTACAGCCGCTTACCAGCAGCACCTGGCCGGAGCGATGATGAAGGGCATTCGTAATTACTTTGAACGCTTCCCGCCGCCGGGTACGCGCCTCGCTCGTCGTCATACCATCCAGCGAGGTGAAACCCTGTCCGGCATTGCCGAGCGTTACCAGGTCAATATGCAGGCCCTGCGAGCCACCAACAAGCTCAACACCGACAGAATCCATGTTGGCCAGACCTTGCGGATCCCGACGCAAACCAGCGACAGCTGATATTTCTTCACGCTACAGTTAAACGACGCTTTGCATTAAGCTAGGCGTATGTCCGACATTCTCCAACGCCGCATCAACCAGTTGCCCGTCCAGCTCGCCAACCAGATCGCCGCAGGTGAAGTGGTGGAGCGCCCGGCCTCGGTCGTCAAGGAATTGCTCGAGAACAGTCTTGATGCCGGTGCGACCCGGATTGATATCGAGATCGAGCGGGGCGGCCTGCAACAGATTCGTATAGTCGATAATGGTCACGGTATTCACCCGGCCGATCTGCCCCTGGCCCTGTCGCGCCATGCCACCAGCAAGCTGCTGACACTTGAAGAACTGGCGAGTATTGCCAGCCTCGGTTTTCGTGGCGAGGCCCTGCCAAGTATTGCCTCGGTCTCACGCCTGCAACTCATCAGCCGCCAGGCCGGCGCAGAACAGGGTACGTGTATTGAAGTCGATGCCAATGGAAAAAGCAGCGTGAGACCAGCGGCTCACCCGCAGGGAACCAGCGTGATTGTCGAAGAGCTGTTTTGTAATGCTCCGGCACGCCGCCGCTTTATGCGGGCCGCGAAAACCGAGTTCACCCATGTGCAGGATGTCGTGCAGCGTATCGCGCTGGGTGCACCGCACGTTGCCATTAACCTGCGCCATAATGACCGCCAGGTCCTGCGTCTGCCCGCGGCGAAGGACGAGGCCTTACAGCAGCGGCGCCTGGCCCAGGTCTTTGGCCAGGGTTTTACCGCCGCCGCCCTGCCTGCAGTCGGTGAGAGTGACGGTATTCGGGTCAGTGGTTTTGTTGCGCCCGCTTCCCAGCATCGCTCGCAGGCAGATCATCAGTATGTCTATATTAACGGGCGTATGATTCGCGATCGACTGGTTAACCATGCCATTCGCCAGGCCTATGCCGATACCCTGCCCGCGGGGCGCTATGCGAGTTATGTGCTGATGCTCGAACTCGAACCGGATCGCGTCGATGTGAACGTTCATCCCACCAAGCATGAAGTCCGTTTTCGGGATGCTCGCCTGGTGCACGACTTTCTCTTTAGCGTGGTCAAGCATGCCTTGCACGGACAAAACGATGCTGTAATGCTGCCGGCAACCGGGGCCGTGCAGGAGCGTGCGTCATTGTATCTGGCTTCCTCCAATCAGGTAGTCACGGGAAGCGCGGGAACGGCCGGGCGGCCCACCGGGGAACGTCGCCTGTTATTCGGGGAACCTTTGCAACTGCTGCACAGGCGTTACCTGTTGTGCCAGGATGCAAGGCAATTATGGTTGCTGGATGCACGGGCGTTATTAACCCAGGTAAATAAACAACGCCTGACCGAGGCGCTGGCCGCAGGCGAGTTGAAATCGCGTCCACTATTATTACCGCAGCGGCTTGAGCTCGATGCGAAACGCCAGGCACAATTAATCAGTATGCTGCCGCGGCTTAATCGATTCGGCTTTGATCTGAGCGAGATCGATGACAGTCATATCCTCCTGCGTGCCGCCCCGTTATTGCTGCAAACCTCGGCACCCGATGTCCTTTTGTATACAGCGATTGAGCATCTGCATGCCGATGATGAAAGCTTGCTAGGGGCGCTCGCCGAGACCGCGGCAAAGGCCAGCCCACTGTCTGCCAGCGGGGCGTCTTTGCGAGAATGGTTAGCCATACAATTCAACCTGCTCGGTGACATCTCGAAGAACGTGCCATGGGCGCGTGCGCTGGATGCGCAGACCCTGCAAGACTGGCTTGAGCATAAATGAGTCAGCCTGATTTGCCGCCGGCCATTTTTGTGATGGGCCCGACCGCCTCGGGCAAGACCGCCCTGGCCGTGGAGCTGGTCAGGCGTCTGCCGGTAGAGATCATCGGTGTTGATTCAGGGCAGATTTATCGCAGTATGGATATCGGTACGGCCAAACCGGATGCCGAGACCTTGCGCGTGGCGCCGCATCGCCTGATTGATATCCGCGAGCCCGAGCAGAGTTATTCCGCCGCCGAGTTTCGCACCGATGCCCTGCGCGAGATGCATGAGATTACCGCGTCCGGCCGGATCCCGCTCCTGGTCGGTGGCACCATGCTTTACTTTCGGGCACTGGAACATGGTCTGTCCCCCTTGCCCGTGGCGGATGCCGGGGTGCGGGCACAGCTCGAGACGCAGGCTGCCGAACAGGGCTGGGCGGCGTTGCACGCGCGTCTCGCCAGGGTAGACCCGGTTGCCGCCGCCCGTATCCACCAGAATGACCCGCAGCGTATCCAGCGTGCACTGGAAGTCTATGAATTGACCGGTACCAGCATGACCGACCTGATCGCGGCACAGGCCAGAGAGCCCTTGCCGTACCGCGTCTGCAAACTGGCAGTGGCGCCAAATGACCGCGAGGTCTTGCGCGAGCGGATTGCCCGGCGTTTTCACCAGATGATCGAGCAGGGTTTTATGGAGGAGGTTGAGGCCCTGTATGCCCGCGGCGACCTGGATCTGGACATGCCGGCTATACGCGCGGTCGGTTACCGGCAAATTTGGCACTATTTACAGGGTAAATATTCCCGCGCCGAGGCGATTGAACGTGGCATTATTGCCTCACGGCAACTCGCCAAGCGCCAGATGACCTGGTTGCGGAGCGATACCGATGTGCACTGGTTTGACGGCACGGAAGATAAATTATTGGATTCGGTCTTGAAATGTCTCCAGGACTGCCCAATATCAGTAAAAATACAGAGTTAATAGCAGTATAAGATTTTGGTATTATTTGAACTTGTACAGAGACTATCACTGCGAGCGGGGTAATACCGGGCTCGAGCCCAGGGGTATAAAACTGGCCGCGGTGCCCATGAAGGCCCGTATAAGTAGAAAAAAGGAGAACAACATGAATAAAGGGCAAATGTTACAGGACCCGTTTTTGAATGCACTGCGCAAAGAACGTGTGCCGGTCTCGATTTACCTGGTGAATGGAATCAAGTTGCAGGGACAGATCGACTCTTTCGATCAATTTGTGGTGCTATTGAAGAATGCCGTTAACCAGATGGTTTACAAGCACGCCATTTCAACTATCGTGCCGGCCCGCAACGTGCGGATTCCAGGCAGCGAAAGCGAAGCCGAAGACGATAGTGCCGGTCCCGGTAATAAGTAAACAGGTATAAGTGAGCAGATTTCCCATCATTTACAAAGACAGGTCGTTGACCGCCGGGGGCACCGTTGTTTGATCGCCCCCGTAGTGGTGAACGCGCAATACTCGTTCATCTCGACTTTCCGCAAGAAGACAACCGCGAAGAACTCGATGAGTTCCGTGAACTGACGGTCTCTGCCGGCGCCACCCCGCTGGCAGTCGTAACAGGCAGTCGGCGTTCCCCGCATCCGCGTTACTTTGTCGGCTCCGGCAAGGCTGAAGAAATCCGTGACATCGTGAAAAGCACCGAGGCTGATGTGGTCTTGTTTAACCATGCCCTCAGTCCGGCGCAGGAACGTAACCTGGAGCAATTACTCGAATGTCGCGTGCTCGACCGCACCGGTTTGATTCTGGATATCTTTGCCCAGCGGGCGCATTCCCATGAAGGTAAATTACAGGTCGAGCTGGCCCAGTTAAAACACCTTTCGACCCGGCTGGTACGCGGCTGGACCCACCTTGAACGCCAAAAGGGCGGGATTGGTCTGCGCGGCCCGGGTGAAACGCAGCTCGAGACCGACCGCCGGCTGGTGGGTGATCGCATCAAGCGCATCCGCAAGCGTCTCGAGAAAGTCCATAAGCAACGCGACCAGGGTCGACGCCATCGTCGTCGCCAGGACGCCATCACCGTTTCGCTGGTCGGCTATACCAATGCCGGCAAGTCGACGCTGTTTAATCGTCTTTCCGGCGCCGGCGTTTATGCCGAGGACAAGCTCTTTGCCACGCTCGACCCGACCCTGCGCCGGGTCGATATCGGGGTTGACGAGCAGATCGTGCTGGCCGATACGGTCGGCTTCATTCGCCATTTGCCCCATGACCTGGTGGCGTCCTTCCAGTCGACGCTCGAGGAAACCCGCGAGGCAAGCCTGTTATTGCACGTCGTCGATGCCAGCAGCGATCGACGCGAAGAAAATATGGAACAGGTCAATCTCGTGCTTGCGGAGATCGGCGCCGACGCGGTGCCGCAAATCCAGATATTCAACAAGATCGACCTTCTTGAGGGCGCCTCGCCAAGGATAGACCGTGACGAACAGGGCCGCGTCCGCCGGGTCTGGGTATCGGCCGTCAGCGGCGCGGGTATTGATGAATTGCGCGGCGTGTTACACGAGGTCTGCTTTCAAACACCTGTGGCAGGGAGCGCCGGTGGTGACGAGCCTGGCGGCGAAGAGACCGGTTTCACTGAAGCTGAAAGAGATATCGACGTAGAGGATGTGCGAATCGCCTGATTTGGCGGGGGTGGTTGCGATGTGTACCTGCTACCCCTACAATTCCACGTTCGTGTTAAATTCACAAAATAACTCAATTGGAGTAGCTCATGGCCTGGAATGAACCGGGTAATTCAGGGAGTGGCGGTGGCCGCGACCCTTGGGGTAACCGCGGCGACCAGGGGCCACCTGACCTCGATGAAGTCGTTCGCAAGATGCGTGACAAGGTAGGTGGTCTGTTTGGTGGTAGTGGCGGCAGCGGTGGCACCGGCCGTGCCGGTGCCGGCCAGGGCGGGACAATCGGTATTGTCATCATCGCGCTGGCAGCATGGTTGCTGTATGACGCCAGTCATATCATTGAGCCGGCCGAACGCGGTGTTGTGCTGCGTTTCGGGAAACACGTCGATACCATGATGCCGGGCTTTAACATGCGCCTGCCACGGCCATTTGAGAAGGTCGTCCTTGTCAACATGGAAAACATCCGCAAACTGACCGTGGGGGCGACCCAGGCCGAGTCCCTGATGCTGACCCGTGACGAGAATATTGTCGATATCGAGTTCAGCGTGCAGTACAAAATCAAGGATGCCGGTGATTATGTCTTCAATGTGCGCAACCCGGAAGATTCGCTGTTGCAGGCGACCGAGACGGCCGTGCGCGAAGTCGTCGGCAAGAATAATCTCGACTTTGTGATCACCGAGGGTCGTGACGTGGTAGCGGTACAGGCCCGTGAACTGGTGCAAAAAATTATCGATGACTATGGCACCGGCCTGGTCGTGACGGAATTCAACATGCAGGACGCCCAGCCACCCGAACAGGTGCAGGGTGCATTTGCCGATGTTGTGAAGGCGCGCGAGGATGAGGTGCGGTTCAAGAATGAGGCCGAAGGCTATGCCCTCGACCTGCTGGGTAAGGCCCAGGGTGCCGCACAGCGCCGGATCCTGGATGCAGAGGGTTACCGTAGCAGGGTCATGGAGTCGGCTACTGGTGAGGCGGCCCGTTTTAATAATCTGCTGGCCGAATATGAAAAGGCCCCGGCCGTGACGCGCGAGCGCCTGTATATTGAGGCCATGGAAGAAGTGCTGGGCAACAGCACCAAGATCATGACGGATACCGGGGCCGGTGGTAATAACATTATGTATCTGCCGCTCGACCAACTCATGCGTCAGCAGGGTTCCGTACGGCAAAATGCCGGCTCGGCAGATTCCACTGGCATCAAGAATCCAGACTCGGGGGCGCCGCGCCCGATCAATGACCCACGTAGCCGGGGAGGTCGCTAATGAATATCAAATTCCTCGGAGCAATTCTGGTGGCCGCCCTGGTTCTGGTAGGCCTGTCCGTGTTTACCGTTGATGAACGTGAAAAGGCCATCAAGTTCCGGCTTGGTGAGATCGTACGCAGTGATTATGAGCCCGGGCTGTACTTCCAGACACCGTTTATCAATAACGTGCGCAAATTCGATGCGCGCATCCAGACCCTGGATGCAAGGCCGACGCGTTACCTGACCGACGAAAAGAAGAATGTTATCGTCGATTCGTTCGTGAAGTGGCGCATTGGTGACCTGGAGACGTATTACACGACCATGGGCGGTGATGCGCTGCGTGCCAATGCCGCCCTGTTCCCCATCGTCAACGACCAGCTGCGGAGCGAGTTTGGCAAGCGCTCCATCCGCGAAGTCGTCTCTGGTGAACGTGCCAAGATTATGGAAATCCTCGCCGCGAATACCAAGGCCCAGGCCGTGAAATATGGTATTGAGGTCGTCGATGTACGGATCAAGCGCGTCGACTTACCTCCGGATGTCAGTGAATCGGTCTATGACCGTATGCGTGCTGAACGTGACCGTGTCGCCAAGGAGTTCCGTGCCCGCGGCCGTGCCGAGGGTGAACGTCTCCGTGCCGATGCGGATCGAAAGTACACGGTTGTCCTCGCCGAGGCCTACCGTGACGCGCAGACGTTGCGTGGTGAAGGCGATGCCAAGGCTGCTGAAATCTATGCAAAGGCCTATAGCAAGAACGAAGAATTTTATTCCCTGTATCGCAGCCTGAATGCCTACAGGAGCTCGTTTAGTAGCAAGAGTGACATTCTTGTGATTGAACCGGGTGCGGATTTCTTCAAGTATTTCAACAGCCCGAAGGGCAAAAAATAGGGAAAATCGGGTCGTGCAGTGGTAAACTGCGCGACGCGACACCAGACCGGGCGAGACAAGGCCAGAGCCTTGGCTGACCGCCCGGCTTTTTTGTGTATTGGCGGAATAGCACAATGTGGAATGATTTGTTTGTCGCACTGGCGCTGGTGCTGGTTATAGAGGGCATTTTGCCGTTTCTGAAACCGGCTGCAATGCGCGAGTTACAGCGTAAAATGGCGGAAATGGACGATAAATCACTCCGGATTGCCGGATTGAGCAGTATGTTGGCGGGCCTTGCCCTGTTATATCTGCTACGTTGAACAATAAGCGGGGAAGGCCGCCCGGGCGGCCATGAAACAAGATGAGCACGAATGACGCATGGTTGTTACCTGAAGGCATAGAAGAGCTGTTGCCCCCCCAGGCAGAACGGCTTGAACGCCTTCACCGTGACCTTATCGATCAACTGCACAGCTGGGGCTATGAGCTCGTGGTTCCGCCGTTTATCGATTTCCTCGAGTCCCTGCTGACCGGTACGGGCAATGACCTCAAATTACAAACCTTCACCCTGACTGACCAGATCAGTGGTCGCCTGATGGGGATCCGTGCCGACATGACGCCGCAGGTCGCACGTATCGACGCCCGCCAGCTGGGACGTGAGACCCCGAGCCGTCTCTGTTACCTCGGTACGGTGCTGCGTACGCGCCCGGACGGTTTTGCCGGTAGCCGTAGCCCACTGCAGTGTGGCGCCGAGTTATATGGCTCGGACAATGTCGAGAGTGACATCGAGATCATTCGCCTGATGCTGGCCACACTCGAAAAGACCGGCATCCGGGCAGCGCACCTTGACCTCGCACATGTCGGTATCTTCCGTAGCCTGGTACAGGACGCCGGCCTGGACGAGCAGCAGGAAACTGAATTGTTTGATGCCCTGCAACGCAAGGCCGTGCCCGAGATCAACGGCCTGCTGGACAAATGGGTACTGGACGCGCCGCAGGCGACAATGCTGCGGGCCCTGGTTGACCTGAACGGTGGTGATGAGGTGCTTGCAGAGGCAACCGCGGTCTTCGCCGCGGCCAGTGAGGCGGTGCGTGCGGCACTCGATGACCTGAAACAGATCGCCGTCAGCCTGCAAGGCTATTTACCGAATACACCACTGTATTTCGACCTTGCCGAGTTACGCGGTTATCACTATCACACCGGCGTGATGTTCAGTGCCTACCTGCCGGGGCATGGCCAGGCCATTGCCTGGGGCGGGCGCTATGATGACATCGGCAGTGTCTTTGGTCGGGCGCGTCCGGCCACCGGTTTCAGCACCGATCTGAAACAACTCGTGTTGCTGACCGATGTGCAGGCCGATGCCGCCGATATGATTTTCGCGCCGGCAGGGGCTGATACCACACTGCAAGAAAAGATTGCCGCCCTGCGTGCACAGGGCGAACGTGTTGTTTGCGAACTGCCCGGACAACAGGGCGGCGCAAGAGAGATGGGTTGTTCGCGCAAGCTGGAGCAGCGAAACGGCCAATGGGAGGTCGTATCTGTTTGACACTGCGTGCAACAGATATGGTTTAGGTAACAAGTAGTTTTAACTGGCAAGATTAATAACATGGCAAAGAACGTAATTGTAATTGGTGCCCACTGGGGTGACGAAGGGAAGGGCAAGGTCGTTGACCTGCTCACAGACCAGGCCTCGCACGTGGTACGTTTTCAGGGCGGGCACAATGCCGGACATACCCTGGTTATCGACGGCAAGAAGACTGTTCTGCACCTGATACCTTCCGGCATCCTGCGAGACAACGTCTCCTGCATGATCGGTAATGGCGTGGTGCTTTCCCCCGAGGCCCTGTTTGCCGAGCTCGAAGAAATTGAAGCGAGTGGTGTCCCTGCAAGCCAACGCCTGAAGATCAGTGAGGCCTGCCCGTTGATCCTGCCGTATCACATTGCCCTCGACCAGGCACGCGAAATCGCCCGCGGCAAGAAGGCCATCGGTACCACCGGTCGGGGTATTGGTCCCGCCTACGAAGACAAGATTTCACGCCGCGGCATCCGTGTTGGTGATCTTTTCAATGTCGAGCATTTCAAGACCCGGTTGCAGGAAGTCATGGAGTATCACAATTTCACTCTCGTGAATTACTTCAAGGTGGATGCCGTTGATTACCAGCAAGTCCTTGATGGTGTTCTGGCAATTCGTGACCGCCTGCTGGCCATGGTTGATGATATCCCGGAGCTGCTCTACCAGGCACGGCAACGGGGCGAGAATGTTATGTATGAGGGTGCGCAAGGCACGTTGCTGGATATCGACCACGGCACCTATCCGTATGTCACCTCCAGTAATACCACCGCCGGCGGTGCCGCTTGCGGTAGCGGTACCGGACCGATGGACTTTGATTATGTTCTCGGTATCGTCAAGGCCTACACCACTCGCGTGGGTGGGGGGCCGTTCCCGACCGAGTTATATGATGGTACCGATGCCTACAATGATGAAAACGGCCGCCACATGGCAGAGAAGGGTGACGAGTTCGGTGCCACCACCGGCCGGGCCCGTCGTTGCGGCTGGCTGGATGCCGTGACTCTGCGCCGTGCCGTACGCATCAACAGCATTACCGGCATGTGTATCACCAAGCTCGATGTGCTGGATGGCCTGAGTACCCTGCGTATCTGTACCGGTTACAAATACAATGGGGAAATCCGCGAAGTGAACCCAATCGGTGCCGAGGCCTTCGAGACATGCGAGCCAATGTACGAAGAACTGCCGGGCTGGAAGGAATCCACTGTTGGTGCGAAGTCCTACGAGGACCTGCCGGAGAATGCCCGCCGTTACCTGGAGCGTATTGAAGAGATCGTCGGCGCACCGGCCGATATCATTTCAACCGGCCCGGATCGGGTTGAGACCATCATCCGTCGTCATCCGTTCGGCGAATAAGAACCGAAAGCCCGATTTGTTCAGGAATGAATCAGGGCTTGCCAGGTATACGTCGCGAAAGCATCAGGTAGCAGGCTTTTATCAAGAGGGGAAGCGGGGTTTTCCTCGTCCGCGTCTTGTCTGCGGCGGCACCTGCGAACGAGACAGTGACAGATATAATGTCTCCATTCCGGTAACTGGCTCACGTACAAATTTCTATCAATGCATGGGCCGCATGCCTTTCGTATCAATTCTGACTATAAAAAGTCTGTCCGCGCATTGCTCATTTGTGCTGGCGTCAAATACAATTCTTATCTTCATCTGCAGCCGGGAGATGATGCGTCAGGAAGAACAGCATCAGGTCGGTTCTACATGATTTCAGTTTAATCTATCCCGGTTGCCGCTAAATGAGAAATTTCAATGCTGACAACGATGTTTGGGTTTACTGATAATTCTATATGCGCGGCTTTCCATCGACCGCAGATACGGGTGGCGAATGCTGACAGGAACTCAATCGAACCGTTAAACACTGCCTTTCGGCATATCGCCGATGACATATAGCCGGGACAGGAAAATGCAAACAACACAAAAGGATCAGCATCAGGCCGACTATCGCGCGATGTTGCACAAGGCGCTGGAGGAAGGTGCCAGGCAAACAGTAGCGGAAATGCTTAAGGGTCTGCATCCGGCACAGATCGCCGATGCCCTCGAAGCCCTGCCGTGGGAACTCCGAACTGATTTGTGGAGCGAGACAGCTGCCACCCTGAAGGGTGAAATATTGCTCGAAACCCACGGTGAAGTTCGTCGGCAACTCATTGCCGCCAGCGACGAGGCTGACCTGGTTGTTGCACTGGATACACTGGAAGTGGATGAGCTGGCGGATCTGGACGCCGACCTGCCGGCATCCGTCAGGAACGCCATGCTACAGACCATGGATGCTCAGCGCCGCGATCGCTATGAAGCGATTCGCGCCTATCCTGATAAGACAGCAGGCGGGCTGATGGATGTTGATGCAGCAGCGGTGCGCAAAGACGTTACTCTCAAGACGGTGCTGCGTTACCTGCGTCAGCTTCGTGGGCGCGAGGGGCAATTGCCGGAACATCTGGACAGTGTCATGGTGGTTGATGAGGATAATACTTATCTCGGGGTGCTCAGATTGAGTGACGTGGTTTCACTTGATCCTGAAACAACAGTGAGCGATGCCATGATAGCAGGGGTGCCTGCGATCCCGGTACAGACGCCCGCGACTACGGTAGCACGCTTGTTCGAGGACCGTGATCTTCTTTCAGCAGCAGTCACCAGCGAAGCCGGCCGATTGCTGGGACGAATAACCATTGATGATGTTGTCGATGTCATGCGTGGAGAAGCTGAACACGAGCTGATGAGCCGGGCCGGGCTTGCAAAATCCACCGATATGTTTGCACCTATCATATCAAGCGCTGGTCGACGGGCGCTCTGGCTGGGCGTTAACCTGATTAACGCCTTTATTGCTGCCTGGGTCATCGGGCTTTTCGGGGAATCAATAGAGAGAATCGTTGCCCTCGCCATACTAATGCCGGTTGTTGCGAGCATGGGCGGGGTTGCCGGTAACCAGACACTGACCCTGGTTACGCGTGGGCTGGCGCTTGATCAAATTGGACGCAGGAATGCACGGCACTTACTTTTGAGAGAAATTGCCCTGGGTACGCTTAATGGCCTTTTCTGGGCGGTGGTCGTCGCGTCGGTAGCCATCTTCTGGTTTGATGATATCCAGTTAGGTGTGATATTCGGGGTTGCATTAGTGGTAAACCTGCTCACTGGCGCGATAGCGGGCACCGTCATACCACTGGTTCTGCAACGGTTAGGTATCGACCCTGCTCTTGCAGGCGGAGTGTTGCTGATCGCATTCACTGATGTTGTTGGATTTGCATCCTTTCTTGGGCTGGCAACCGTTTTGTTACTCTGAAGCGGAAAAATGTGCCTGTATGCATCTGACAAGGTATGCTTAATGTATGAGTGAAGAACAATTAACATTTTATTATTTGAGTGTTGCTCTCGCCATCGGGCTGTTAATCGGCATAGAGCGAGGCTGGAAGGAGCGCGAAGCGAAAGAGGGTGAACGTGTCGCCGGCGTACGTACCTATGGCCTGATTGGCCTTCTCGGTGGTACTTCGGCACTACTCGCGCAGGAATTCGGGGTGTTATATCTCGGCCTGGTGTTTATCGGTGTGGCGGGTACCCTGGTGACAGTCTATATTGTCAATTTTCACCGGAGAAACGATGTCGGTATCACCAGCCTGGTGGCGGGACTTCTAACCTTCATACTCGGCGCACTGGCCGCGATGGGTAATGTGGCCATCGCTGCGGCCTCCGGCGTCGTGGCGACCCTGTTGTTGAGTTACAAACCCTTGCTGCACCACTGGGTAAGCGGCCTGGAGGCAACAGAGCTGCGGGCGGGAATAAAGTTACTGCTGATCTCTGTTGTTCTGTTACCGCTCCTTCCTGATCAGGGCTATGGGCCCTGGCAATCATTAAACCCTTATGTGATCTGGTGGATGGTGGTGCTGGTTGCAGGTCTTTCCTTCGTTGGTTATTTCGCCATCAAGATTGCCGGTACCCGTCGCGGTACCGTATTTACCGGCATGTTCGGCGGCCTGGCATCTTCCACGGCCCTCACGCTGCATTTTTCGCAGATGGCGCGCAAGGACGCCGCGTTGGCGCCGATACTGGGCACGGGGACTTTACTCGCCTGTGGCACCATGTTTCCGCGTATGCTGCTGGTCGCGAGTGTCATCAATCCCGCTCTGTTCAGGCCCCTGCTCGTGCCGGCAACAGTGATGGCACTATTCACTTATCTGCCGGCATTCGCCTACTGGCGGGCACAGAGCAAAAATAAAATCGATGCAACAGCGACGCTAAAGAATCCGCTGGAATTAAAGTCCGCTCTGGCCTTCGGTCTGTTACTGGCCATGATAATGTTACTGGGCAGGGCATTACAGAACTGGTACGGAGACGCCGGCGTATTGGTGCTCGCAGCTGCGTCAGGTATCGCTGATGTGGATGCCATTACCCTTTCATTGTCGCGTATGAGCGAGGAAGATATTGGGTTACGCATTACCGTGACCGGGATTATTATCGCCGCTGCTGTCAATACCCTCGTCAAGGGCAGCATGACAGCTTTTGTTGGTGGTCGCGATATCGGCTTACGGGTCGGTCTGCCCCTGGTGATGAGTGTATTTGGCGGGCTGTTCGTTGTCTGGATGCTGCTCTGGTAAACGGGCATGCATATTAATGAAACCCTGTTCATTATGCTTGATTCAGGCCGGTCCGTAACCAGTTGAGCGCCTTGTCGCGATCCGCATAATTAAAATGCCTTAATTCAGCACTAACAAAAAAGTCGGATACAGCCGGTAATATTGCCAGAAAACCAATGTTTGTCACGGCGGCTACGCGCTGGACCTTCTTCTCATAGCGATTCATGAACTTGATATGATAAAGGAGAGCGGCAAAATCTTCCCAGCCATAAAAATGTTCGGCATCAATGAGAATACCTGTGAGGCTGCCATGCTTCTTGATGTAAGGGTCTGCCAGCAGGCTTAATTGCTGGAAATCTACTGCCTCAAGTTTTCCTTTCGGCGATACTATCAGTATGCCGTCATCACGTAGTAACTGAGCATTAACTACGACGTCACCTCATCTCAGCAAGGACATGATTCCCTGACGGTATGGAGCAAAGAGTTGTCAGGAAAGTGTAGTGGCCTGTTTAACCACCTGGATTGCATAGCCCCATTCATTGTATACCAGCTCATGACTTTGCCTGGTGTTCATGTAGGTTGTTACGATAACAAACCCGCTGTCACGGGCATTGAAGATTCGCAATCTCTTTCATGGGCGGTAGAAAGGCATAAGATGTCGATTGAAATGAAAATTAACTATCTGCTACGTCGCTGGCATGCCTTTCTCAGCCTGTTCCGGTTATTTTCATAAGCTGGATGACAAGTAATGGCAAAAGTGAAAAGGACAGGATAAGCAGCCAGCCTGTGGTGTCTGGCGCCTGCACGGACAGGACCGTGGCCAGCATCGGTATATAAACCGCGGCGCAGAGCAGTGCTACCCCAGGGATAACGGTTTGTGTTTAGCATATTCCCCGTCATTTACCGACGCGATCACTAACCGTATTCCTGACGTTGCCTGTTAAATAGGCGTTGATGTTGTCATGGGTCGACTTCAGGATGCGCTGTATAGCTTCGCTGGTATTGAAGGCGTTGTGCGGAGTAATAATTACATTATCCATATGTAGCAATATATGATTGGCCAACAACTTGGACTCGTCATGCTCCCGGGTGAAGATGGCATGCAGTAATTCGGCCTCTTCACGGATTACCGGTTCTTCAGGCAATACGTCAAGTCCTGCTGCACTCACCTTTCCTTCGATCAGCGCGTGTAACAAGGCATGGATATCAATTACCGTACCCCGTGAAGTGTTGATGATAACGACCCCCTTTTTCATGGCGCCGAACTGATTGCTTGAAACCAGGTTTTGTGTGGCCTTGCCACCCGGTACATGCAGCGTGATAATATCTGATAGTGCCAGCAGCTCCTGCATGCTGACATAGTCAAACCCTGCCTTTGCAGCGAAATCCATGTCTGGATTGAGGTCTGATGCAATAACCTTCATGGAAAATCCCCGGGCGATGTTGATAACATTGCGACCTATATTGCCGGTGCCGATTACACCAAGCGTTTTTCCGCGCAGATCAAAACCACGTAGACCTTTCGATGTGAAGTCGCCTTTGCGGGTACGATAAACCGCATCAACAATGCGATGACTGATGGCGAGAAGAAGGGCGAACATATGTTCGGCTACCGTGTTTTCTCCATAGTCGGGAACATTACACACAGTTATGCCGCTTTCCTTGCAATAGTCCATGTCGATATGATCGAAACCGGTAGAACGCGTCGTGATCAGCTTCAGGTGTGGAAGCTTTTTGAGGATGTCTGCATCGAGCCTGGAATAGACAAAGGTCGAGATGATCTCGGCATCCTTTTGGTCGTCGGCATTGGCAGTGGTTAGCGGCTTCTCCAGATAGCTTACCTGATGTTTATCGTCAAAGGGCTTGAATGCGTCGCGCTCCCAATCGTCAATCTCGAATATTGTTATATTCATGAACTCTCCGCTCGCTGTAGATGGTTCGACCTGATTTGATCAGGAAATCATGTAATTCACTGAGGATATCCTTGTGCTCGGACCAGCCCCTTCAGGTATGTGCTGTTTTTACGGACAGGGTAGTATTGAAGAGCTCATGAACCTGGTCTCTGATGGTGTCATTCGCGAAATGCACGACGACGACACGCTGGCAAGTATGCCTTCGCGCAAACCGTGACCGCGGATGGCGTCTGCAATGCCGCCGGGCAAGTTGTCATAACTGAGTGCCATCAGGGGCGCGACAACCGGTGCAGCGGGGTAGACTGTCGCCTGCTGGGCATGCTTGTGTACAAATTATGTGACGCTATAACCCGCGCTTGTGCTCGATCATAAACCTTATGCATATTTATAGTATGAAACAAGATAGCCGTCATTGAAATATTTCAATGAGCATACATGGTAGCCGGGTTTATTATTTATGGCTCTTCCCCAGATGTGGTGGGTAAGATTTACCGTATAACACCATCAGGATAAAGATCCAGTCCGCCAAGGTGA
>NZ_JAVVES010000053.1:0-20451 GCF_032250955.1 Sulfuriflexus sp.
CCAATTTCCAGAAAACTATCTCTATTGCTCCAAATTCGCTATATTTTTACCCACTAATTTTTCCGAAGAGCCTAAAAACGTTCCAGTTCCGGGAATGGGAGTTTCCCCTTATGCACATGCATGGCACCAAATTCAGCACAGCGATGCAGTGTCGGTACGGCTTTGCCTGGGTTGAGCAGTGCATCCGGGTCAAAGGCGTGTTTCACCGCATGTAATTGTGCCAGTTCGGCAGCGTTGAACTGGGTACACATTTGATCAAGCTTCTCCATGCCTACACCGTGTTCGCCGGTAATCGTGCCACCAACGGCAACGCACAGCTCAAGGATCTTGTCACCAAATTCCTCGGTACGTTCGAGTTCGCCGGGCTTGTTGGCATCGTAGAGAATCAAGGGGTGCAGGTTACCGTCACCTGCATGGAAGACATTCGCAACGGCCAGGTTATATTCGCGCGACATGTCGGTAATGCGCTTTAGTACCTCTGGCAGGCGTTTGCGTGGAATGGTGCCATCCATGCAGTAATAGTCCGGCGAGATCCTGCCGACAGCAGGAAAGGCGGCCTTGCGACCCTTCCAGAGCATGGCGCGTTCCTGCTCATCCCGGGCAGTGCGTACTTCGGTCGCGCCGCTGCGGTTCAGGATCTCGCGCACTTTCAGTACATGTTCGGAGACTTCCTCATTGGTGCCATCCAGTTCACAGAGCAGGATGGCCTCGGCATCCACCGGGTAACCGGCATGCACAAAATCTTCCGCCGCCTGAATGGCGAGCCTGTCCATCATCTCGAGACCGGCCGGGATAATCCCTGCGCCAATAATGTCTGCGACCGTGGCGGCGGCTTTTTCAATATCATCAAAGGCGGCGAGTATGACCTGTTTACGTTGCGGTTGTGGCAGTAGCTTGACCGTGATCTCGATGATGACGCCAAGCAGGCCTTCGGAACCGTTCATCAGGGCGAGCAGGTCAAAACCGGAACTATCCAGCGCCTTGCTGCCGACCGTATGGAGTTCACCGTTCATGGTCAGGAACTTGACCTGCAGGATGTTGTGTACGGTCAGGCCGTATTTCAGACAGTGCACGCCGCCGGAATTTTCTGCCACATTGCCGCCTATCGTGCAGGCGATTTGGGAAGAC
This sequence comes from Sulfuriflexus sp., assembly GCF_032250955.1. NCBI lineage: Bacteria > Pseudomonadati > Pseudomonadota > Gammaproteobacteria > Chromatiales > Granulosicoccaceae > Sulfuriflexus > Sulfuriflexus sp. The sequence goes on from NZ_JAVVES010000053.1 coordinate 1,129, forward strand.
GGATCCGGTGCATAGTAAAGACCGTAATGATCCGCCGCCTCGCTAATCGCCAGGTTGCGCACGCCCGGTTCGACACGCGCACAGCGGTTGTGCGGGTCGATATCAATTATTCGATTAAATTTGGCCAGGCTGAGGAGTACGCCTCGCTGGTGTGGCAGGGCGCCACCGGACAAGCCGGTGCCGGCGCCGCGAGCGACAACCGGCGTATCAAGCCGCTGGCAGATCCGTAGGACGTGTTGTACTTCGTCGATGGTCTCCGGCAGGACGACGATAAACGGTGTAGCCCGATAGGCGGATAGGCCGTCGCACTCATAGGGCTTGAGGTCTTCCTCATCGCTGAGAATCGATTTTGCGGGCAAGGCGGCGCCAAGGGCACTCGCCAGTGCCTGCTTCTCACCACGGAAGGCCTTGTCTTCATGAGTTAATTCCATACCTGTCATAGCTTGTTTTCAGCGTCCAGTACGACCTGCAGCATCGACAGCACGCTATCCGGGTTAAGTGAAATGGAATGAATCTTCTGTGCAACCAGCCAGCGGGTAATCTCGGGGTAATCAGATGGCGCCTGGCCGCAGATGCCCACATATTTCCCTTCACGCTTACAGGCGCTGATGGCCATCTCCATGAGCTTGAGTACGGCAGGGTTGCGTTCATCAAAACTGCCGAGCAGTCCGGAGTCACGGTCAACCCCGAGGGTCAGCTGGGTCAGGTCATTCGAGCCAATCGAGAAACCATCAAACAGCGCCAGGAATTCATCGGCGAGCAGGGCATTGGCCGGGATCTCGCACATTAGATAAACCTTTAAATCGTCATGGCCTCGTTGCAGACCGTTATGGGCCATGAGTTCAAGGACGTGCTTTGCTTCATCGACACTGCGCACAAATGGGATCATGATCGAGATGTTATCCAGTCCCATATCCCGGCGGACGCGTAACAAGGCCTCACATTCAAGACTGAAACTCTCGGTAAAGTCGTCATTGTAATAGCGAGAGGCCCCGCGCAGGCCGAGCATCGGGTTCTCTTCTTCGGGCTCAAAGAACTTGCCGCCGATCAGTGCCGCATACTCATTTGATTTGAAGTCACCGAGGCGGACAATTACCGGGCGCGGATAGAATGTGGCGGCAATCGTACCGACACCTTCGGTCAGTCGTGTAATATAAAAATCACGTGGTGACTGGTAACCGGCTGCGCGCCTGCTTATCTGCTTTTGCGTTTCTGCATCGGTCTTGTCCGGTTCGAGGATCGCGCGCGGATGGATGCCAATGCTGCTATTGATAATAAACTCCAGCCGTGCAAGGCCGACACCGTCGCAGGGCAGCGTGGCAAAGCCGTATGCCTGCCCCGGGTTGGCCAGATTCAGCATGATCTTTGTGTCAGGTTTGCTGATGTTATCGAGTCTTGTGCATTTGGTCTTGAATGGCAGCAGCCCCCGGTAGATAAAGCCGGTGTCGCCCTCGGCACAGGAGATAGTGACTTCTTCTCCGTCGATGATCTTGCGTGTTGCCTTGGCCGTGCCGACTACGGCAGGGATGCCGAGCTCGCGTGCAACGATGGCGGCATGGCAGGTGCGGCCGCCACGATTGGTGACGATGGCAGCAGCACGCTTCATCACCGGTTCCCAATCAGGATCGGTAATGTCAGTGATCAGCACCTCACCCGTTTCGAGTGAGTGCATGTCTTTTGCTTCGAGAATGATGCGCGCCTTGCCCGCGGCGATCTTGCGGCCGACACTGAGACCGCTGACGATCACCTCGCCGTGCTGTTCAAGTTCATATTCGATTAATTCATTCGCGTTTGCCGTGGTATGCACGGTTTCCGGGCGGGCCTGCAAAATATAGAGCAAGCCGTCATTGCCGTCACGGCCCCACTCAATGTCCATGGGCTTGTCGTAATGATCTTCAATGGCAATTGCCTGGCGAGCAAGCTCGAGGACTTCTTCATCGTTAATCGAGAAACGGAAACGGTCCTTGACGTGCACGGGTACGTTGCGCGTCGACAGGCCGGCGGCGGCATCCTGACCGTAGACCATCTTCAGTGCCTTGTCGCCAAGACGACGTTTCAGAATGGTGCGGTGGCCTTTCGCCAGTCCGGGTTTGTAGACGGAAAATTCGTCCGGGTTGACCGTGCCCTGCACAACATTTTCACCCAGCCCCCAGGCGGAAGTGACGGTCACGACATCGCGGAAACCACTTTCAGTATCGAGAGTGAACATGACGCCGGAGGCGCCGATATCCGAGCGCACCATTTTTTGCACGCCGATCGACAGCGCCACATTCATATGCTGAAAGCCCTGATCAATGCGGTAGGCAATTGCACGATCAGTAAACAGTGATGAGTAGGTGCGCTTGCAGCTCGCAATCAGGTTGTCTGCGCCACGGATATTCAGCCAGGTTTCCTGTTGCCCGGCAAACGAGGCGCCGGGCAGGTCCTCGGCCGTCGCCGAACTGCGTACAGCTACATCCGGGTCAGGGCCGTATTCTTCACCGAGCCAGATATAAGCGCTCTTGATATCGGCGGCCAGATCGACAGGCATCTCGGCGTGCATGATCCAGTTGCGGATCTGCCTGCCGGTGTCGGCGAGTCCCTTGAGGTCCTCTCGATCCAGGGTTGCCAGAATATCCGTAATGGGCTGGCGAAGCTTGTTGTGATCAATGAAATGCCACCATGCCTCGGCAGTGGTGGCATAGCCATTCGGGATACGTACACCGGAAGCACTTAACTGCCTGTACATCTCACCGAGTGAGGCATTCTTGCCGCCAACCGAGCTGACATCCTGAATACCGAGGTTGTTAAATGTCCGCACGTAGCGCATGGCTTTAGGCCTTTTAGCTGGAAACACATTGTTGTTTGCGACAAACTACGCCGCTATTTATTCACTTCACATGCTAAGAGGCAATTACATGGGTAGCAAGTCTTTTCATCCGCCAGTTCGAACTTTAATGGGCCCGGGCCCGTCTGATGTAAACCCGCGCATTCTCGAAGCCATGTCACGTCCTACTATCGGGCATCTTGACCCGGCCTTTGTAGAGATGATGGATGAAATGAAAGGCCTGCTGCAATATGCCTTCCAGACCAGGAACGAATTGACCATGCCCGTCTCGGCACCCGGTTCAGCCGGTATGGAAACCTGTTTCGTCAACCTCGTGGAACCGGGTGACAAGGTGGTGGTGTGCCGCAACGGCGTGTTCGGCATGCGCATGACCGAGAACGTTGAATGTTGCGGTGGTGAAGCTATTCTCGTTGATGACGAATGGGGCAAGCCGGTTGACCCGGCCAGGCTCGAGGCGGCACTGCAGGCCAACCCGGATGCCAAAATTGTGGCCTTCGTGCATGCCGAGACCTCAACCGGCGCACAGTCGGATGCGAAGACCCTGGTCGAGATCGCCCATAAGCATGATTGCCTGACGATTGTCGATGCCGTGACCTCGCTGGGTGGCACGCCTATCAAGGTCGATGAATGGGGGATTGATGCGATCTACTCCGGCACGCAGAAGTGCCTGTCCTGTACCCCGGGCCTGTCACCGGTCAGTTTCAATGCCGCGGCCCTGGAAAAGGTCAGGAACCGCAAGACCAGGGTACAAAGCTGGTTTCTCGACCTCAACCTCGTCATGGGCTACTGGGGTAGTGGCGCCAGGCGCGCGTATCACCATACCGCGCCGATCAATGCCCTGTATGGTTTGCATGAGGCACTGGTTCTTCTCGAAGAAGAAGGTCTGGAAGCGTCATGGGCACGTCACGCCAGACACCATGCGGCATTACGCGCCGGTTTCGAGGCCATGGGCCTGCGCTTCATTGTCGATGCAGCGCACCGCCTGCCGCAGCTGAATACGGTGACAATCCCCGAAGGTATTGATGACGCCGCCGTGCGCGCCCGCCTGCTGAATGAATATAATCTCGAAATCGGTGCCGGTCTGGGTGCCCTGGCCGGGAAGGTCTGGCGTGTCGGCTTGATGGGCTTTGCCGCCAATCAGACCAACGTACTGTTCTGCCTGCAGGCACTGGATGCCATCTTGACCGATATGTCTGCAACGATTAACAGTGGTGCCGCGGTCAAGGCTGCCCTGGCGGCCTACCAGAAAGCCTGATATTTGCCCGGCCGGGGCTGAACAGAAGAACCTCTCCTGTTCAGCCGCAGTTGCCCTTAAATAACCGTACAAAAATTAATTTATTTGCCTGGCCTTGCCATGGGTGAGATATGTACTAAAGTTATGGGTTAATACCCTTAATAAAATTGTGGGGATTTTGTTAAGAGGTAAAATCAAGGGGGAGGTAGTATCAGTGGTAACAGTTAAGTGGCATGAACAGGGGGTTAGCTGGACATACTCCGGTTCGGTGAGCGGTGAGGAAATCGTCAACGCGAGTACCGCGATATATTCTGATCCGCGTTTTGATGATCTCAGGCACAAATTGTGCGACTTTTTGAATGTTGATGATATCAACATGACCACCGGCGACATAGACAAGATTGTTTGCCAGCATGCGGCGGCCGCACACACTAATCCGGATATAAAAATAGCCGTGGTGGGAAAAAAGTCAGATTTTGACAAGCTCTTGTTGTTGATCGAACGTTTCCGCGGCTATGAATCCAGGGATTCGTGGCCGATCGAGTTATTCGAAGATATGCCCAGTGCGCGGGCCTGGCTGGACGCTGAATAAAACCTGTTCCTGAACAGGCGACATCGAGCGGCTAACCGCTGCTTCCGGCACCTGTTGCGGACACTTTACCGGGTTTTACCGGTAAAGTGCCCGGCATTGCCTTGAAAGACCGTCCTTGCGTCCCAATATGATTGTCAGCTTTCTTATATAAAAAACAGGAGCCTGACAACAGATGACCGTTGAGACCCATAAAGAAACCCTTGAATTCCAGACAGAAGTGCAGCAACTGTTGCGCCTGATGATCCACTCCCTGTACTCGAACAAAGATATCTTCCTGCGCGAACTGATTTCCAATGCCTCGGACGCCTGTGACAAGCTGCGCTTCGAGGCCCTGGCCGACGATGCCCTGTTCGAAGGCGACAGTGAACTGGGCGTCACCATCTCCTTCGACAAGGAGGCAAAGACCCTGACGATCAGCGATAATGGTATCGGCATGTCACGCCAGGAAGTGATCGACAATATCGGCACCATCGCCAAGTCCGGCACCAGGCAGTTTTTTGAATCCCTGACCGGGGACGAGGCCCGGGACGCCAACCTGATCGGCCAGTTCGGGGTCGGTTTCTACTCGGCCTTTATTGTTGCCGACAAGGTTGTGCTCGAGACCCGCCGCGCCGGTACCGGCAGTGAACACGGTGTGCGTTGGGAGTCAGCTGGTGAAGGCGACTTCTCGCTGGAAACGATTGAGTGCGACCAGCACGGCACCACCATCACCCTGCATATGCGGGATGACGCCGAGGAATACCTCGACGGCTTCCGCCTGCGCAACATTGTCCGCAAGTATTCCGATCACATCAGCCTGCCGATCAGGATGCCGGCCGAGGACGAGGATAAGGCCGGCGAGCTGGAAACCGTCAACAGCGCCTCGGCCCTGTGGGCGCGCGCCAAGTCCGAGATCAGCGACGAAGAATACAATGAGTTCTATAAACACGTGGCGCATGACTTCCAGGACCCGCTCTGCCATTCGCACAACCATGTCGAAGGCAAGCTTGAATACACCTCCTTGCTCTATGTCCCGTCCAGGGTGCCGTTTGATTTATGGGATCGCGACAGTCGCCATGGCATCAAGCTCTATGTGCGGCGCGTCTTTATCATGGACGATGCCGAACAGCTGATGCCGCAATACCTGCGTTTTGTGCGCGGTGTGATCGATTCCGCGGACCTGCCACTGAACGTGTCGCGCGAGATCCTGCAACACAACAAGACCATTGACAGCATCCGTGCCGGCTCAGTGAAAAAGGTCCTCGGCATGCTGGAAGGCATCGCCAAAAATGACGCGGAAAAATATGCCGGGTTCTGGAACGAATTCGGTCGTGTCATGAAGGAAGGCCCGGGCGAAGATTTCAGCAACCGCGAGCAGATTGCCCGCTTGTTGCGTTTCGCTTCGACCCACAGTAATACCGATACCCAGGATGTCTCGCTGGATGACTACATCGCCCGGATGCAGGAAGGGCAGGACAGGATTTACTATATTACCGCCGATAGTTTCAATGCCGCGAAGAACAGTCCGCACCTGGAGATCTTCCGCAAGAAGGGCATTGAGGTGCTATTGCTTTCCGACCGTGTCGATGAGTGGCTGGTCTCTTCGCTGACCGAGTACGATAGTAAGCCCCTGCAGTCCGTCGCCAAGGGTGACCTCGATCTGGGTGAACTCGAAGACCAGGAAGAGAAGGCCCGACAGGAAACCATCGAGAAGGAAAATGCCGACTTTATTGAACGCATCAAGACCAGCCTCGGTGAAGAAGTGAAGGATGTGCGTGTTACGCACCGCCTTACCGACTCGCCGGCCTGCCTGGTCTCCGATGCCCATGACATGAGCGGCAACCTCGAGCGTATCCTCAAATCCGCCGGCCAGGCCGTCCCTGACCTGAAACCGATCCTCGAGGTGAACCCTGATCATGCCCTCGTTGACATGCTGAAAGAACAGACCGACGATGCCCGCTTCAATGACTGGGTGCAGATCCTGTTCGACCAGGCCCTGCTCACTGAGGGCGGCCAGCTCGAAGATCCGGCCGGTTTTGTCCAGCGCCTGAACAGTATGCTGCTGACCCTGGCCCGGAAGTAGGCCGGTTCGACGACCGGCCCGGCTAAAGTCGGGCTGGTTTCTGCCGAAAGCTTCAATATATAAGCTTATATATTGAGGATAAGGGCATGTCTTTAAAATACGCGGCGATTGCCTGCCTGCTCTTGCCGGGCTTGTGCCTGACGCCCCTGGCCATGGCCGAAGCAGACAGCCCTGACGCGAGTGCGGAGTCGACCGAGCTGGAAAAATTCCCGCCTTATGTGGTCGCAAGAGACATCACCAGAAACGTGGATGAGAACCTTTACCCGAAACCGCAGGCGCCAACGCCCTCGGTAGGTGATAGCCAGAAAACCTGTGTGGCGCTTGATGATGAAATTGTTGCGCTGACGCCCTTAACCTACCGGCTGGTGCCCGATTTTTATGATGATCCTAAAAATGCCGCGATCATATGGCTGACCACCACCAAGGTGGTTTTGTTCGATTTCTTTCCCGATAACGCGCCACTTACCGAGATTCCACTGGGTTATTCTCTCCTGGCCTATCCGGGCTATAAAAAATACAAGGAAGAAGAGCGCATCCGTCTGGCCAGCCAGCGTATTGACGTGCTGCGACGGGTCAAGGCACGTAAGCGCTGTTTCGAGGTATTTTAACGGCAATTTATGATTTCAGATTGCTGATAGCTGATTGGTTTTTTATTTGTCATGTATCAATTCTTTTAAGTCTTTTCCCCCTGCGGCATACTGCACTATATGTCGAATACCCCTGACAGCATGCGCCTCGATAAATGGTTGTGGGCGGCACGCTTTTTCAAGACCCGACCGAATGCCACCGAGGCGGTGAACGGTGGCAAGGTGCATTACAACGGGCAACGCAGCAAGCCCTCGCGTGCCGTGCAGTGTGGTGATGAACTGACTATCCAGCGCGGCCCGTATCAATACACGGTGATCATAGAAGGCCTGAGCAAGCAGCGTGGCCCGGCGACGTTTGCGCAAAGCCTCTACACAGAGACGGCTGAGAGCCTCGCCGCGCGGGAAAAGCTCGCCGAGCAGCGCCAGGCCCAGGAGGTCCAGACCGCCGCCCCACACAAACGTCCGGACAAGCGTTCCCGGCGGCATATCATCCGTTTTACCCGCCGCGAGAAATAATTCCGTATACTTTATGTGGTCGGAACAAAAGCCGGCTGCGGTATTCCTGATTAATCTGGTAAACTTCAGCATTTGCTAATACATGCATGCGGAGGTTTCATGCGCCCGGCCCAGCTTTTAGCCGTACTGGATAGAGAATTCACAAGTACCCATGAAGGGCATCACACACCCGTGATGCTGTGGGGCCCGCCTGGCGTGGGCAAGTCGCAAATGATTGCCCAGATCGCCGACTACCATAAGGTGCCGGTGATCGATATCCGTCTCTCGCAGATGGAACCGACTGACCTGCGCGGGATCCCGTTCCGCATCGGCGACAAGGTCGAGTGGGCGATCCCGGCGCTGTTACCCGATGTCGAGCGACACGGGGACAACGGCATCCTGTTCCTTGACGAGATCACCTCGGCGGCACCTACGGTGTCGGCGGCGGCCTACCAGCTGATCCTCGATCGCCGTCTCGGTGAATACGAGGTCCCCGATGGCTGGGCGATCTTCGCCGCCGGTAACCGGCAGGGTGACCGCGGTGTGACTTACACCATGCCGGCACCACTGGCGAACCGTTTTTCGCACTTTGAAGTCGATGCCCATCTTGATGACTGGGTGGCCTGGGCCTATGCGCATGGCCTGGATGAGCGCGTCATCGCCTTTCTGCGTTTCCGTCCCGAGTTGCTGTTCGATTTTGACCCGGCGCATAACCCGGTCGCCTTCCCGTCACCGCGTTCCTGGGAATTTGCCCACCGTGGCCTGCAAAAGTTTGGCGATAACCCGGAACTGCTACTTGGAGCCTTGCAGGCCTGCGTCGGTCCGGCCGCCGGTATCGAGCTGAAGGCCTTTGTCGACAACCTCGACAACATGCCGGACATCGATGCCATCATGCGTGGCGAGGACGTTAGCGTGCCGAAAGAGATCGACCTGCAATATGCCGTCGCCGCCTCGCTGGTAGGTCGTGCGATCCGCGCCAGGGGCGAAGGCAACAGCCAGGAAGTCTGGGGGTATATCCTCGAGTACGCGCTGAACTTCCCGCAGCGCGAAATGGGCGTCATGCTGGTCTCCGACATGCATCGCGCCGTGGGTGAAGAGATGTTCACTGTGCCGCAGTTCGCCACCTGGGCAAAAGACATCGCCGACGTCATGCTCTACAACAGTAACTAAAGGCTAATTAGACAGGATTTACAGGATGAACAGGATTTCTAACGGGTAAGGCGTTTTTTATGTCAATCAAGGATGATTTGACTGAAGTGATTATAGGTAGTGCTTTTGAAGTTCATAATGTTCTCGGCAGTGGTTTCCTCGAGAAGGTCTATGAAAATGCGTTACAGCATGAACTGGTAAGAAGAGGTCTAAAAGTACAGCAGCAGGCACCTTTATCAGTGAGATATAAAGAAAAGTCAGTTGGCGAGTATTTTGTAGACCTTTTGGTGGAAGACAAGGTTATTTGTGAGCTGAAAGCCGTGTCATTACCTACTAAACAACATGAAGCGCAATTAGTGAATTACCTGACCGCGACAGGAGTGGATACGGGCTTGCTTATAAACTTTTCAGATAGTGTCATTGTAAAGCGAAAGTACAGGTTGGCCAGATAGGTAAACTGCCCAGAAATATTTTTGTATTTCAATCTTGTTAATCCTGTAAATCCTGTCCATTCAATATTTTGGTTTTTTAATGTCTAACGAAGTCGAAATAAAACTTGCTGCAGCGCGTACCCGGCTTATTCTGGATAAGCCGTTTCTTGGTGCGCTGGTGTTGCGCCTGCCGATGCAGCAGGCGGCGGCCGAATGGTGCAAAACCACCGCCACCGATGCGAAAACCTTTTACTACAATCATGATTACATAGATGCGCTGTCACTGGACCAGACTCAGTTCGTGCTCGCGCATGAAGCCCTGCATTGTGCGCTTTCCCACTTTGCCCGCCGTCAGCATCGACTCAAGCACCGCTGGGACCTGGCCTGTGACCTGGCGGTCAACCCCTTGCTCGTTAACGATGGGCTCAAGCCCTGCCCGGATACCCTTTACGATCCGCGCTACGAGAACATGACCGCCGAGGAGATCTATCCCTCGATTGATGATCTCGATGATCGAGAAACCCATGACCAGCATATATACGATGAGAGTGAGCAACAGCAGAACGATACCGGGCAGCAGGAAGGCAAAGGTCAGGGCGGGGATGGCGGTGACAAACAGGATCAGCAGGACAGCAACAGCGGCGGCGGTGACAAACCGCGCGATGAACAGAGTAACGGCCAGGGTAACGCCAACCAGGCCGAGCTTGATGACAAGCTCGGTGGCGCGGCGCAACCGCCGCCTTTGAGCGAGGCGGAAAAAGAGGACCTGAGCGTGCAATGGCAACAGCGCCTGGCTGGTGCCGCGCAACAGGCCATGCAATCGGGCAAGATGGGCGAGGCGATGATGCGCCTGGTGGATCACTTGCTCCAACCACGGTTGCCGTGGCGCATGTTACTGGCGCGTTATATGACTGCCGTGGCGCGCGATGATTACAGCTTCCAGCGGCCGTCCCGGCGCGAAGGTGCCGCGATCCTGCCAAGCCTGCGCAGCGCGCAGCTGGACCTGACCGTGGTCGTCGATACCAGTGGTTCGATCAGCGATAAGGAAGTTGATGAGTTTGTCTCCGAGATCGATGCCATCAAGGGCCAGATGCAGGCACGGATTACCCTGCTGGCCTGTGACAACAAGTTGAGCGAGAACGCCCCGTGGGTGTATGAATCCTGGGAAAGCTTTGCTGTGCCCGCTGACATAGAGGGTGGTGGCGCGACGGATTTTCGTCCGGCGTTTGAGTTTGCCAGCCGGCAATCCAGACAACCGGACCTGTTGATTTATTTCACCGATGCCGAGGGTGAGTTTCCCGGGCATGAGGCAGCTTTCCCGGTCATCTGGTTGGTGAAAGGGCGCGCCAGGGTACCCTGGGGCCAGCGTATTCAGCTTAATTAGAATAGACAGGATTTACAGGATAAACAGGATTAAAAGTTGTTTCGAAGGCATACAGGTTGCCGTGATAACGGCCATTCTTTCGTGGCAATGACTGGTCGCAATCTATTATAGGGTACGGCCTTGCTCGTACAAGGCCAGGAGATGTTGTCCCGCGCTGTCGATGTTGTCGGCAAAACAGATAATGCCGTCTTCGTGACCAAGCATGGCAATGCAGGCCGGGCCGGATGACTCCAGGCGTTCGATGCAGCCGGCAACGGCGTCCGCCATGGCCGGTGTGCCATAACCCACATCGGCCGGGGTGCTGGCAAGCCCGAGTGCCAGGTAGTGCTGCCAGAGCAATGGATTATGCACATGGATGACCGCCATGGCTGCGGGGCAGGCGGCGTAGATGGCGGCATGAGACATGCATTCCGATGATGGTTTTATCGGTCCATGCGACACCACCCGGTTGTGGGTAATGTCACAGCTTTCGACGTGGGCATAGTGTGCCGCGGTGAGTATGGCCAGACCTCCGGTTTGCGTGCCGCTGATAAGGAATTCATCATCGTGAAGGCGGTGGCTCATGTTGCCATAGGCAAAGCCGCCATAACGTGTCGGCTCCTGGCCGATAAGCCCCAGGGCATGAACCTGCCTATGCCAGGCAATGAGCCCGGCAAGCTCGAGGTAATGCCCGGCGGCGCATACGCGGTGCGTGAGCTGGAACTGGATAACACCTTCTTCTTGTCGGGTCATGAGTCGGGTACGGTACCGTGTTGAAAAACAGGGTGTAACGCAGTTAGATATAACTGCTCGAGCGAAAAAAGTAAATTAAAGGTGTAGGTGTGCCACTTTCTACTGAAGACAATTTGCGATTGAATGTCATGCTGGCCAGCCAGGTTGATGCGGTTCGTATCGACGAAGGCCGTATGATTGTTTATGGTCTCACGGCGAATAACGAAGCCGAGATCAAGCTGAACCCAAATTGCAAGGATGAACAATATATCCGCCAGGTCAGGGAACTGCTTTCCGGTCATGTGCTGGGTTCCCCGGGTGGCTACCCGGTTTACCTGAAGCGCTGGACACGCATGGGGCAGATGAAAGATGAAAGCCTGTCCGACCTGTTAAAACTCGGTGAGCCCGAGGCCATCATGGCAGTGGTCTGTGCGCCCGGTCTGACCAATGAACTGGCCCGGCTGGCATGGTGGGCGGCACCGGAGGCCGAACATGCGCGGCGCATGCTGGAAAACAGGCTCATCGTGCAGGGTTCCATGGGTAAGGAGCTGGCAGATTTTCTGATCGAGTTCCTGCCCTTTGAAGAAGACCCGTATGCCATCGTGCGTAGCGTCCGCCTGGTTTTGCAGGCCGACCTTGTTGATGAGCAGACACGCAAGGCGTTGTGGGATCGCGGTAAGAAGAAAAACGTCTTTCGGATCGGGTTTCTCGAGGCCTCGGCGGGTAACTTGCCGGAAAGCCTGCCGGCCCGGGAAGATGCGGAACAGTACGCGGCACAGCTGCAGGCACTCGCCGGTGCAGGCAACAAGCTGGCGGCAAGGTTGCAGCGAACCTTGTCGGCGGAGGGGCAAAGCTTTCTGGATACCGCCGAGGCGATACTGCGCAAGCCCTCTAACCAGGAAGTGGTCTGTGCCCTGATGAATGCGGTCGGCAATTATTTTAGTGATCAGCAGTTACCGGAACAGGGTCAGCAGGATATCGAAGTCTTGCTTGCCGAGGCCGAGTTCGCATGTACCGAGGATGAAGCCGCCGCAGTCATTGCCGCCTTACCGGCATTGCGGGCCGAGATCGTTGCCGTGCAGACCCTGGCAAGGCTCACTGATGAAATCTGTACGCCGGTTTTTGCCCGCACCGATGCGATGGGCACCGTGATGCGGAAGAAACTTGAACCGGTCACGACCCCTGTTTTCCGGCAATTCGCGATCCTGCGCGGCACGGCGTCCTGAAGGAAATGCAGTCAACTTATTAAAGTTATATCGGCTGCGCCGCGCCTTTTTCAAGGGTGGCGTGGGCTGATTTGAAAATCCCCCTCCCTGAATCATAACCAACTGATATTTAGACATAAGTAATTCGTCCTGCGTCGCGTATTCTGTGAACTACGCACGCTGTTCATGCTGAATATGAACTATATTTATTTACATGAACCGGCTTTGCCGGTAAATATCAAGAGCAACATCAGGGGCAATCAGGTGTGCCGGGAAGAGATGATATGAATAAACAGTCATATGGGGGTAGGGAAGCGATGATGATCTCGCAAACAGTCAGCCAGTTCCTGGACCAACGGGGCGTCAAGTACGCGTTACTCCCGCACGCGGAAACCAGGACCCTTGAGGAAGCCGCCGAGGCCATAGGTGCCTCGTATGCAAAGATGCTGCGCGCCGTCGTTGTTACCGACGGCACTACCTGCTACATGGCAGTGTTGCCGATTACCCACGTGCTTGATTTCAAGGCCCTGCAAAAGCAATTTGGACAGGATCTGCGAATCGCGCCTTATCGTGACTTTGCCGAACGTTTTGCCTGTTGCACGCATGGCTCGGTGCCTCCCTTGGGCAAGGCCTTTGCCATACCCATGCTGATTGATATCAGTATCCGCGATGTTGAGGAGGTTTTTTTTGAGCCGGGCAGTCACGTCGCGTCCATCAAGATGCGCGGTAGTGATTTCCGCTCGGCGCTCGAAGGCGATGGCGTCGAGTATGGTGCCTTTGCCTATTCCCTGACACAACTGGCCGATATGGATGTCAGCACAATCCGCTACGCCTCACCGAATGATATCAAGCGGCGCATTGAAGAAATTTATGAACTACCCGCCATTCCGGCTATTGCACACCGTATTTTACAACTGAACAGCCAGGCTGACGCCACGGCCAGTGATCTGGCCGAGATTGTGCAAATGGATCCGAGTCTGTCTGCACAGACCCTGCGTTATGCCAGTTCACCGTTGTTTGGTTATAAGGGTAATATCGAAAACCTGCAGGATGCGATTGCCCGCGTGCTCGGCTATGACATGGTGATTAACATGGCGCTCGGTATTTCTATTGGTCGTGCCTTTCGCACGCCGCCGGACGGGCCGCTGGGCATGGGGGCCTTCTGGCAGCACAGTGTTGCCTGTGCGGCACTGACCCAGCGCCTGGCGAGGATGATGCCGGCCAAGCGCAGGCCGAAGCCCGGTATGGCCTATCTGACCGGCCTGCTACACAACTTTGGTTTTCTCCTCCTGGGCCATTTGTTCCAGCCGGAGTTTTATCTTCTTAACAAGCTGGCGGCGGCAAATCCGAAGACGCCGATCACCGAGCTCGAACAACGCGTCCTCGGTATGGGACGTGCCCGGGATGCGATTGAGATGGGGCATGCGCAAATGGGAGCCTGGCTGATGGAGGCCTGGAATATGCCCGCCGAGGTTATCGCTGCAGTACGGGAACATCATCATGACGACTACGAAGGTGAGCATGCTGTATTCGTCAAGCTGGTCAAGCTGGCCAACCATCTGCTGAAACGTATCGAGATCGGTGACGAAACAGACAGTCACATCCCGGCTGAGTTGTTGGCTGAACTGGAGCTCGAGGAAGCAGTGGTCATAGATGACTTCGAAGCACTGGTCGAAGATAAAATGGACGAAGTGACTGCCATGGCCCGGCAAATGGCCGCATAAGCGGCTAACGCTGCGGCTACATAGCAGTATTCAATATTTACCAACCCGGTTTCGGCTTGGTGATATGTCTGTTAGCACCCTGTATCAATAACATTTCCCCTACCTTTTTCGTTGTATTTATCAACGAATGGAATTATGTGTCGTTCGACGTGTCTTCATTATGAACGGCATCAAGAAGGAGGGAAGGCAACATGCAAAAAATTCTTATCTATCTGGCAGTCAGCTTGCTGGCCTGGCAAACAACAGGTCTTCAGGCCAAGCAACGACTGTCAACGCTCAAGGAAGATACCAGGCAGGTCAGGGAGTGGAACCGCTTTGCTGAATCGATTTACCTGTTGCACAAGTGGTTGATATCCCAACACCCTATACGTACCGAGGAATCCTCAGGCGGCTATCGTCGTGGCGGTTACCTGGGCGGGCCGGATTTTTACCGCGAGGTGAAATATATCAATGCTGAGAATGGACGCCTGCTTAGCAAGATCCAGTGGGAAAAGGAGAATCCCGACACCATCCATACCATAGAAGTATATTTCTATGATGATGACGGCGAGGCCAGGCTTGACTACCTGGCCGCTTATCTGCCGGCCTTTCGTAATGCGCCGGTGCAGACGCTGATAAACCTGCATGCGCATAACGATGATTTGCATGCCTTTCGTCAATTTGATGCTTCCGGTGACCGTATCTATGAGCAATGCAGCGGCGAGCATTTTTCCGGCACAGTTGATATATCCCTGGAAGACTACAGCCTCCTTGCGCCTTCTGATGAAACGGCCCGGCTTCTGGCAAGTGAGGCTTATATTGCCTGCTTTGGTTCATTACCTTTAACCGTCGGAAAATATCTTGACCCGCTAAACAATATTCCGGGCTCGGCAAATAATACTCAGGCAATCGATGACAAGACTTCCAGGTATGCTGCAGACCAGATACTGATGCTGAATAAGCAGATAAAGCAACACCCGAACAAGGCCGATCTCTACCTTCAGCGAGGTAAGTTAAATGTCCGGATACGAGAACTTGACGATGCTGTTGCCGATACAAGTAAGGCACTCGAACTGGATAAGACACAAGTAGAAGCCTGGCTCTGGCGAGGCGTGGCGTTCGGCAGGCAGCGTAAACTCGATGCTGCGATCGATGACCTGGGTATTTATCTGGAACACCGCCCCAATGATTCTCATGCCTATACCAAACGTGGAGTACGCTATATCTGGAAGGGTGATCTGGTCAGCGCTGAAAAGGATCTGCGTCGCGCTATCCATCTGGATGCTACAAACGCCGAAGCACATGATGACCTCGGGGTGATTGTGGCGCAACGCGGTGAGTTGAAGGAGGCAGGGCAACATTTCTCCACCACGGTGAGCATAGATCCCAGTTATGCCAAGGGATACCAGAACCTGGCTATGACCTATTTTCTGCAAGGTGAGTTCGTTCCGGCACTGCAGGCAGTTAATCGTAGCCTCGCCTTGCATGCCGAGAACCGTAGTTCCCTGTTGCTCAAGGCTGAGGTCCTGGTTGCACTGGGCCGTAATGACGAAGCGGCACAATTAAAGACACGGGCCGCTTTTCTGCCTGAAGCAGGCTGGTCAGAGCGTTTTCATGTTGGGCCATAAACAGGCTACATTGGCCGATTGATTCTGTTGACTGGTATCATGGTTCAGCTTGCAGGCATAATTATTTGTTATATAAAAACATACAGGATTAACAGGGAGGCAGAATATGCGCATCATTCTTCTTGGCGGACCGGGAGCAGGTAAGGGCACCCAGGCCAATTACATCAAAGATAAATACAATATTCCGCAGATTTCTACCGGCGATATGCTGCGTGCTGCGGTCAAGGCCGGTACACCACTTGGTCTTGAGGCAAAGAAGGTCATGGATGCCGGTGGCCTGGTATCGGATGACATTATCCTTGGTCTGGTCAAGGAGCGCATCGCCGAACCGGACTGCAAGAATGGTTTCCTGTTTGACGGTTTTCCGCGCACCATCCCGCAGGCCGATGCCCTGAAAGAAAAGGCTGTCGATATCGATGCCGTGGTTGAGATCGACGTTGATGACAGTGAGATTGTCAAGCGCATGAGTGGCCGCCGCGTCCACCCTGCGTCAGGCCGGACCTACCATGTGCTTTATAACCCGCCGAAGGTAGAAGGCAAGGATGATGTCACGGGTGAAGAACTGGTACAGCGTGACGATGACAGGGAAGAGACCGTGCGCAAGCGCCTCGAAATCTACCATGAGCAGACCGAGCCCTTGATTGACTATTACTCCGCCTGGGCCAACAGTGGCGAGGCCGGGGCACCGAAATATGTGAAGGTCAACGGCATTGGCTCAGTCGAGGAGATTCGCGACGCTATCTTTACCGGGCTGGATTAGTCTTTGCGCAAGACCATAAAAGCGGCCGGGGAAACCCGGCCGTTTTTTATGGCAACAAGCCGGTAAAAACCACAACAAGACCAATGTTGCAGAGTATTAATAGTTGATGATGGCGTGACATAGCAAAGCGTATTTTTATTATTTTCTGAGGATATGAATTATCGCCGTCGCCTGCAAGATGGCTGCACGACGTATATAATAGATCGCTGTCATCCAGTGGGGACTCGCATGAGCCGGTACAAGGGAACAACAAATTTCTCGCACGATATGCCTGATTGTACGGGTGTTTTATTGTGTAATCTGGGCACCCCCGAAGCGCCAACCCCCTCTGCAGTACGCCGTTACCTGGGAGAGTTTCTCAGTGACCCGCGGGTGGTTGAGGTGCCGAGACTGGTGTGGAAACTGGTCCTGCACGGCATCATCCTGCGCACCCGCCCGCGCCGCGTCGCACGGGCCTATGCCAAGGTCTGGACAGATGCTGGTTCGCCCCTGCTGGCCATCAGCCGCCAACAGGAGGCGGCGCTCAAAGTGCACCTGGCCGGGGAGCTTGGCACCGACGTACCCGTGGCCCTGGGCATGTGCTATGGCAAGCCCTCTATGGCCGAGGCGCTGGAAGAACTGCGCCAGGCCGGCGTCAGGCGCCTGTTAATCCTGCCCCTGTATCCGCAATATGCGTCCGCGACCACGGGGGCGGTGTTTGACGCCGTCATGCGTGAACTCGGGCACTGGCGCTGGTTACCGGAGCTGCGCATGGTCAATCATTACCATGATGAGCCGGCCTATATTGATGCCCTGGCTGGCAGCGTGCAGGCCTACTGGGCCGAGCACGGCCGCAACAGCAAGCGGCTGATGATGTCTTTCCATGGTCTGCCCAGGGCCTCGCTCGAGGCAGGCGACCCTTATTTTTGTGAGTGCCAGAAAACCGCTCGCCTGTTGGCCGAGAAACTGGGGCTGGCTGATGAGGAGTGGAAACTGACCTTCCAGTCCCGCTTCGGGCTGGCGGAGTGGTTACAGCCTTACACCGATGAGACCCTGGAGACCTGGGCCCGGGCGGGCATCGACACGGTGGATACGGTCTGTCCAGGCTTTGCCGTTGACTGCCTGGAAACGCTCGAGGAAATGGCCATCCAGAACCGTGAGCTGTTTCTCGAGCACGGCGGCAGGGACTACCGTTATATCCCGGCCCTGAATGACAGCGCCGCGCATATCGAGGCCCTGACTGCCGTGGTGCAACGTCATATACAGGGTTGGCCACTGGCAGTGGAGGCAGACGAACGGGCAGCAAGGCAGCAACGAGCCCGGTCTCTGGGGGCTGAAAAATAAGTTAAGGTATTGATATTAATTAATAAAGTTTATGGCACTTAAGTGTGGGGATTATTCTGCTATCATATGTGCCGCTGTTTTTGACCGAATTAAAGGGATCACTATGTCCAAGAAACACCCGATTGTTGCCGTAACCGGTTCATCCGGTGCGGGTACCACCACTGTTAAACGTGCCTTTGAGCATATTTTCCACCGTGAGAACATTAATCCGTTGGTGATTGAAGGTGATAGCTATCACCGTTTTGACCGTGCTGCCATGAAAGAGCAGATGGCCAGGGAAGACGAGCGCGGCAACAAGTTCTTCAGTCACTTCGGTGAAGATGCCAATCATTTCGACAAGTTGGCCGAGACCTTCGAGTCTTATTCAAAGACCGGCGCCTGCCCGCGCCGTTACTATCTGCATAGTGATGAAGAAGCGGTTGAGCACAACGCCCGTCTTGGCACCGATTTGACCCCGGGCCAGTTCACCCCCTGGGAAGACATCAAGGACAAGACCGATCTGCTGTTTTACGAAGGTCTGCACGGCCTTGCGAAGACAGACAATAACGACGTTGCCCAGCATGTTGATCTCGGTGTGGGTGTAGTTCCGATTGTGAACCTTGAATGGATCCAGAAGATCTTCCGCGATAATGCAGAACGTGGTTATGATGCCGAAGTGATTGTTGATACCATCCTGCGTCGCATGCCGGATTACGTGAAGTGCATTACCCCGCAGTTTTCACGCACCGATGTTAACTTCCAGCGTGTCTCGACGGTTGATACCTCGAATCCTTTCATTGCCCGCGATATCCCGACACCGGATGAAAGCTTTATTGTCATTCGCTTCCGCAAGCCACTTGAGTTCGGTGTGGATTTCCCGCATTTGCTGAACATGATTAACGGTTCTTTCATGTCACGTCCGAACACGATTGTTGTGCCGGGTGGCAAGATGGGTTTCGCCATGGAACTGATTCTCGAGCCGAAGATCCAGCGCATGCTGGAGGCAAAGAAGGGCTAGACCTGGCTAACCGAGGCCATATAAAAAAGGCAGCCAGTGGCTTAATGCCGATCAGTTAAGCAAAAAGTTACTTGACTATCAGCAAGATGAGATCAAAATCCGGTGATCATTTTTGGTCACCGGATTTTTTTATGTTTCTCAGCCAGGCTCTCGATCGCATCCACACCTTTTCTCCTGAACAGTTCAACGCCCTTTCCGAGGTACTCTCTCCGGCACTCATAAGCGAGTGTTTGCA
>NZ_JAVVES010000054.1:0-20282 GCF_032250955.1 Sulfuriflexus sp.
ACAAGGTGTTATCGAATCAAAATCCCCTCACCCTAACCCTCTCCCGAAGGGAGAGGGAATTAACGGGACAGCAGTGAAAATTCCTGAATATTTTCAGCCGGTAATGATGTCCGCTGAGGCGTGGTGCCGGGCATGCCGGGAATATAACGCCGTACCTGGCGCTAAATACCCAGCTCGACGCGGGGCACCGCATCCTTTTTGGGGTCAATCTGTGGCTGGCAGCCAAACAGGCGGTCGGCACCGATGCCGTGGCGGGTGATCAACACAGTTTTAATCCTATCGGCCCGTTCTGCGGCAAGCCCCAGCAATTGTTCATCTGTTATTTCCGGTACGGGAACAGGCGTTCCGCTTTCATAGCTCCCGCGCCTGTTTAGTTCTGCCTGGTACGCTTCCAGCGCCTTTTCCATGAGCGCCTTCTCGTCGCTACTGGTGGCAATGCCGCAGATCTTGATGCGTAACTGCGGGCGCTGCTCAAGTAGCCGGGTAAGGCGTTCCTGGTATTCGAGGGCTGTCGCATCGAGCGTGGTGCTGCCGGCGGTAAAGATCACCGGCTCCAGGCGTACCGCGCTGGCGATGCGGCTGGCAAGGTCGGCAACCAGGAGAATGCTGCCAAAGGGTTGCAGGGTGTACTTCAGGTAATTCAAGCTGGTTGCGGTAACGGCCTTGCGAATGGCCTGGTTAATGGCATCGCTGAAATCAAACTGCGGATCGCTGAGGTCGCCCTTGAAGGGCAGCTTAAGCCGGATGTTGTTTTGTTTATCCCGCAGCATGGCCAGTCCCGCCTCCAGTGACAGATCCGCCTTGCTGTCGATCGCTTTTTTCTCTGCCACCGTCAGCGCCTGAACGGACAGATTATTCAGCACGAGCCGGCTCTCGCCAGCCAGTTGATTATCGTGAATATCAAGTTCGATGTCCGCCTGTAACTGGCCACTTAATAATTTATAACCCAGTATGCCGGAGGTATAAGACGTCAGCGGCGGGAGTTCCAGGGTCTTCACTTCCCCTGTCATGGTGAGGCCGAAACGAGGGAGAAAGGGCTGGATTGTTCCCTTGCTGTTGAGGCTGCTGAACTTGCCGATCTTGCCATCGACCGTGAAGTCTGTTGCCTGTTCCGGCTGGCGACTATCCAGGGTGCCCAGCTTGACGTTGTCGAGGTAGATAACAGACCTGAAAACCGGCCGGGTGCTCATGTCGTCAAAGGTGAGGGAACTGTTCTCGCCTATATGGATATCATCAATACGCACGGCCAGGGTTTCTCGGGCCGGTTCGTCGGCCGGCGGTTCGGTCGGCGCACCCAGGTAGCTGGATATGGTGAGTTTGCCCTCGTTATCCCGTCGCAGATAGGCGTGCAGCTGTTCAGCTTCGACAGCGGCAATGTAGAGTTCATTGTTATCCAGCCGTACCTCGGCCAATTTCAGGGTCTCGATGTCGAGCAGACCATCGGCTTCAGTTTGTGCCTGCGCATCACGCATGGCTATCTTGCCTGCGACAGCATCGCCCTTCAGGACCAGCCGCGGCTTGTCAGTGCCGTTGCCGAGATCGGCCTGGATTGCACCGGCCCAGAGTAACGAGTCACTCTGGATGTGCAGGTTATTGGCGGTAAGATCGAGTTCTTGTAATGCCAGCTCCCCGTCACTTTCCATTTGCAGGCCTTTGTCACGGGTATAGGAACCCTTGATGTGGCCATGCATACTCGCGGTGCCAACCAGTGAATTGATGCGGGGCTGTGCAAGGCGGGCAAAACCGGCCAGCGAGAGTCCTTGCAGGTTGATGTCCACATCAACGCCGGCCGGTACGGCAAAGGGTGCCAGCTGTGAGTCAATCCGCAGCGGGCTGCCGTTTATCTTCCCGGCCAGGGTGAATTGCGCAGGTGTTGACCCACCGCTGTGCAGGCCGGTCAGGTTGGCCGTATCTATGTGCAGGTTGAGTTCAAGTTGTGGCCGCACATAGCGCAGCTTGCTGTTAACAATGCTCAGTTTATCGAGACCGAAGCCCCAGGCCGGACCAGCCTCTGCAGGCATTGCCGCCCTCGATGAGCGTTGCGGGCTTATGCCGCCAATCAGAAACCTGCTCTCGGTATCTTGTTCAAGGGTGATGCTCGTGTTTTCAATGACTACCTCATTGACCTGGAACTGCCTGTCAAAGAGGGGCCGCCAGCTAACGTCGATAAGCGCCTCGGCAAGCACGAGGGTATGCTCCTGATCGACGCGGATACGCAGGTCATCAAGGGTAAGCCGCCCGGTAAAGAGGTTGAAATCAATGTTGCCGATAGTGGCTTCGTCGGCACCATGCGTCTGTAGCCAGTCGCGCACCCCGTAACTGATACCGCGAGGTAACAACACAATGATCAGCAGCACACAGAGACCCAGGGTCAGAATAACCTTGCTGGTGCGCGTACGCAGAGAGTGGATAAATCTATTAAGCAGATGGTTAACAGGGGATGTCATTGTTGTTCTCGCCTCCTGGGATAAAAGTAGCATACTTATTCCAGTTCCCTGCGTTCTCGCGCGAGAAAATGGCGGCAGCCGTAACAAAACACGTATTCTTACGTGTCTTGCACATAATTTTTCTAATAGATATCTTTAGAGGTCCCATGTTAAAAACACGTGCTTCTACCTGCAACGGTACGAGTACCCATAATCGCTTCACAAGCAAACGGCCATGACAGCCCCGAATGGCTGACTCCCCGTCTCTCTTCAGGCCGCTGAACTGTTCGGTCTATACCGCGCCGAGCTGGCGCGCATTCCTGGCGTGCAATGTGATGATGTCGGCGCCCGGATCGAACCGGGCAGAGCAGGGAATAAGGTTTACAGGTTTACGGCAAGCAGCGCCTTCTCATAGCCGTTGGCAACGGCCGGTAACGGGATGCGCACCTGGTAGCCACCACCAAGTGCCGCCGCCAGTGGCGTACCTTTCAGATCGACAATGCTTTCCACCCGAACAGTCTGGTTACCGATCGAATTTATGACCTCGACCGTATCGCCAACGGCAAACTTGTTTTTCACCACTACCTCGGCGAGACCGTTGTCGGCATCAAACTGGACGATTTCACCCACGAACTTTTGCTGTTCACTCATGGAGTGGTTTTGCAGGTAGTTCTGGTATTCCTGATCCGGGTGACGCTCGTAAAAGCCCTCGGTATAACCACGGTTGGCGAGATTCTCGAGCTTGCCGTACAGCTGCGGGTTAAAGGGCTTGCCATTTACGGCATCATCAATCGCCTGGCGATAAAGCTGGGCGGCGCGGGCGACATAATAATGCGACTTGGTGCGGCCTTCGATCTTCAGTGAGTCGATGCCCATTTTTGCCAGCCGCTCGACATGCTGGATGGCCCGCAGGTCGCGGGAATTCATGATATAGGTACCGTGCTCATCCTCGATAATCGGCATGTATTCGCCGGGCCGATGCTGTTCCTCTATCAGGTACACATTGTCGGCCAGCGGATGCCGTTGCACGCCCTCGGTCTTCGGGAAGATCTCGGGACTATTGATGGCCGACATGGCATCAAAGTCGATCTTTTCAACATCACCGCTATCGTCTTCGCGACCTTCATGCACCTTGTATTCCCAGCGACAGGCGTTGGTACAGGTGCCCTGGTTCGGATCACGGTGATTGAAGTAGCCAGACAGCAGGCAACGCCCCGAGTAGGCGATACACAGCGCGCCATGCACAAAGACCTCGAGTTCCATGTCCGGGCAGCGTTGACGGATGTCTTCGATCTCATCGAGCGATAATTCGCGCGACAGGATCACACGCTCCACGCCCATGCTCTTCCAGAAATTGACAGCGGCATAGTTGACCGTATTCGCCTGCACAGAGAGGTGAATCGGCATCTGCGGCCAGCGTTCCCGCACCATCATGATTAAACCCGGGTCGGCCATGATCAGGGCATCGGGCTGCAGCGCGATCACCGGTTCCATGTCGGCCATATAGGTCTTGACCTTGGCGTTATGCGGCAGGATGTTACTGGCGACGAACAGCTTTTTGCCAAGGCGATGCGCATCGCTGATACCCTGGCCAAGATTTTCGAGGTCAAAATCATTATTGCGCACACGCAGGGAATAGCGAGGTTGACCGGCATAGACGGCATCCGCGCCAAAGGCAAAGGCGTAATGCATGTTTTTCAGGGTGCCCGCAGGCAACAACAATTCGGGGACTTTCATCATGGGCGGTATTTTAGCAAATAAGCGTGCTGACCGGCGAAGTATCCACGTAGTGTCTGGATATAAATCCGCCCGGCGAATAGAATAGCCCCGGCCACCAATACCCCTCTGGACAATATGGACTTAATTACACAAGGTTTTCTTGGCGCCGCCCTGGCGCAGACCGTGGCCAGGCCCGCGGAGACCCGCCTCGCGACTGGCATTGGCTTCGCCGCCGGCCTGCTGGCGGATGCGGATGCCTTGATCTACTCCTCGGCCGACAGCCTGTTGACCATCGAGTACCATCGGCACTTTACCCATTCTATCTTCTTCATCCCGTTCGGCACTCTCATCGCGGCCTTGCTACTTTGGCCGTTTTGTCGGCACAAGCTCGGCTTCAAGCGCCTCTACGTATTCAGCCTGCTGGGTTATAGCCTGAGCGGTTTTATCGATGCCTGCACCAGTTACGGCACGTATCTGCTCTGGCCGCTGTTCGACGAGCGCTTTGCCTTTCATATTATTTCCATCGTCGACCCGATCTTT
Source organism: Sulfuriflexus sp. (assembly GCF_032250955.1). Taxonomy (NCBI): domain Bacteria; kingdom Pseudomonadati; phylum Pseudomonadota; class Gammaproteobacteria; order Chromatiales; family Granulosicoccaceae; genus Sulfuriflexus; species Sulfuriflexus sp. The sequence continues at coordinate 4,686 of NZ_JAVVES010000054.1, forward strand.
ACCCTGGCGTTAATCATCGGCGTGGCCGTGGCCTGGCGGCGGCGCAGCCGGTTACCGGCCAGGCTGGGTCTTGCTGTTGCCGCGCTCTACCTGGGCGTGGCGGTGCTACAGCTGCAACGCGCCGAGTCGGCCATCGAGTCACTTGCCGCCACGCGCGGGCATGTCCCGGCGCGGCTCATCGCCAAGCCGAGTTTTGGCAATATCCTGCTGTGGCGCTCTGTTTATGAGCACGCGGGTTATTTCTATATCGATGCGGTACGGGTCGGGCGACAGCCACGCCTGTTCGAGGGCAGTGCAATCAAACAATACCGGCCCGCGCGTGACAGCAACGGCCTGGCCCGGGACTCGGTACTGTACCGGGACATCATGCGCTTCCAGAAGTTTTCGGATAACTACATCGCCCTGCATCCGCAATATGCGAACGTGCTGGCCGATGTGCGCTACTCCATCGAGCCCGACGGGGTGTTGCCTTTATGGGGCATCGAGATGGATTTTGGGCAACCGCAACAACATGCCCGTTTCCGGGTTTACCGCAACCTGACCAGGCAGCAGCGGGAACGTTTTCTGGCCATGTTGATGAACGCTGATGAGCTTCCGAACGAGCCTGTGACTGTGATCGAGTAGCACGCAGACAGCTTTAGAGTGCGCTGCCGGCTGGCTCTCAATATGTCCAGTGCATGGTCATATCCAGGGTGGCTTAATCCCGGCGTAATTTGTCCGAGGTTGCCATCGGCGTCGGGTAGGACATGACAATGAACCAGGATGAGACAAGGAAGCTCATCAGGGTCGCGACCTGGATCAGGTAAGAGGCCTCGGTGCTGATGACGTTTAGCTGCAACGCGAGGACCGCGATAAACAACGAAAACTCACTGATCTGCCCGAGTCGCACACCGGTCTCCAATGGCCTGCCTGCCGTTTCCCCATAGCCGCTCAACAGCCACTTGAAGGTCAGCGGTTTAATCAGCATGAATGCCACGGTGAGGACCAGTGCCGGCAGCCAGACCTTTTCGACTATGCCAAGGTCGAAACTCGCGCCAAGGGCAAAGAAAAAGATAACCAGAAAGAAATCACGCAACGGCTTCAGGCTTTCACCTATATAGAGGGCAATCGGATGTGTGGCCAGGGCGATGCCGCCGATAAAGGCGCCGATCTCGGCAGACAGACCCAGCATCACCGCCAGTTCCGCCATGCTCAGGCACCAGCCAATGGTGAGCAGGAAAATATATTCCTGGATGCGATCAAAGCGGGCAATGAGTTTGAAGAGCACAAAGCGGGCAAACGCCCAGGCAAAAATGGACAGGCCGAGCAGCGAGCCGAGCAGCTTGAATATTTCCAGAACAGGGAAACTGTTGACCCAGTCAGCCGGGAGCAACATCAGGATGAGGATGGCAAGAATATCCTGCAACAGCAGGACACTGATAATGATCTCCCCCATACGCTGATGGTGCAGCACGGTGGTCGGCAGCAACTTGAGCGCGATGATCGTGCTGGAAAACATCATGGCCGCGCCGATAACGAATGAATCGGTCAGGGCATAACCAAACAGCAGGGCAATGCCGGCGCCGAGGCCAAGAAACAGCACTGAACTCACGCCCGTCACAAGCAGTGTTTCGCGGAGCATCTGCAGTAGTTTCTGTGGTTGCAGGTTCATGCCCAGCAGGAACAGCAGGAAGATGATGCCGACGTGTGACAGCCCCTGGATCAATTCGGGGTCTGAAATGATGTTGATGCCAAAGGGGCCGAGCAGTACGCCGAGGGCAATGTAAACGATCAGCAGCGACAGGCGCGCATACAAGGCGACTGTCGCCAGCGCCGCCGCGCCGGCAAAGATCAAAAAGATAGTAAAGATAACAGGGTGGCTCTGCATACTCTCGGTAACCGGCTTTGAGACAGGTGACAAGCTTATCCTATAGGGTCAGCAGGGTCACGCCGGCCACTATGGCAGGATCTGCATTCTTGCCGCACCGAAGAGTATCTTTTTTGCTATGCTGACGAGGCCGTCAACAATCCATCAGGCCGCCAGTGGCAGCGGCAGCAAGAGGGGGCAAGGCAATGGTAATGAGCGGGATTAAAAAGGTATTGTTATTCACGCTGACAGTGTTCGTGCTTGCGCTGGCCTATTTCATTTATGCCTATAATGTTTATCCACCGGTTGCCGAGCGCGAGACTTATCTTGCCGAGATCGGTGAGGGTTTTGGTGAGGTTGGCCTATGGGCCCTGTTGTTTATATATGCCCGAACCTTATTGAAGGTCATGCTGGGCAAGGGTGCCATCGCCCGCCGCCTGTTGCCTGATTATTCACCGGATATCAGCCTGCCGGTATTTCGACCCTTGCTGGGGTTTCTGGACCGTACGCATGTCTATGTCGGTATTTTCACCCTGGCCATCATTCTCCTGCATATCTTTCTGATGGGGATACCTTTCGATATCCTGTTTTTCCCTGCCGTGCTCGGCCTGCTGATCTGGCAGGGGTTATTTGGCCTGTTCATTGCCTGGCGCTTTACCCCCAAACAGCTAAGAAAGTTTTCCTACCTCGTCCATGCCCAGTTGGTGACGGGTATAATGATCGGTATCTTTGCCTGGTTCGGGCACTTTCTCATCGACTAACGGCGCAGGATCGCGACCCAGCGCGCCAGGTTGAGCAGGCTGGCCAGCGAGGCCGAGACATAGGTCAGGGCCGCGGCGGTGAGGATCTTTTTCGCGTGCGGCTGTTCGTTGTCAGAGAGGTAACGACCCTCCTGCAGGATCGGCAGGGCACGTTTGAAGCTGGCGTCCCATTCGACCGGCAAGGTCGCCAGGTGGATGATGGTGCCGAACAGCATACTGCCGATACCGATAATGAACATGGCCAGGCCCAGATGTGGCGAGCGGGTGATGAGCGCCAGCACCGGCAAGGCGAACAGCATGAACGCCCCGAGTTTTTCCGCACCACCAGCGAAGACCACCAGCCGTTGACGCATCCTGAACGGCGCATAACCGAGTTGATGTTGCAGGGCATGCCCGACCTCGTGCGCGGCGACCGTAATGGCGGTGAGAGACTTGCCCTTCAGGTTCGCCTCGCTCAGGCGCACAGCCCTGTCGGTGGGGTCATAATGATCACCGTGTTCGGTCTGTTCCACCGTCACGCCGGTTAAACCGAGCTTGTTGACGAGATGTTTGGCCAGTTCGCCACCGTTCCCCGGGTAGTGGTCCTGCTCGGTACTGTAGTGGCGCAGGACCCGGTTGACCCAGTACTGGGGGCCATAAATGAGGGCAAACAGGAGCAGTAAACCGATGATGACAAAAAGCATGTGGCGAGTATAACCCGCCTGTCGTCGCCGGCAATCTGCCAGCGGGTTTTAGTTCAGTACTTCCGGGCGCACCATCCAGTTCAGTGTCCAGCGGTTGTCGGCATGCCGTTCCAGGCAGACGGCACTGCCGGGCGTAAAGTCGGCAAACAGCGTACGGGTATTGCCGAGTGTGAGTTGCGAGACGAGCCTGGCAACAAAAGGCAAATGGCCGACAACGAGCGTGTCGCCGGTCCAGGCGGCAGATAACTGCGTAAACCGGGCCGGGTCATCATTGGGCTGAAGCAGATCACAGGTTTCCGGCACCTTGCCGGCGGCAACGGCGTTGACGAGACGGTCGGCAGTCTGGCGGGCGCGGAGTTTGCCACTGTGGACGATGCGATCGACGCGCACCCCGCTTTTGCGCAGGAACACCGCGAGTCGGTTTACGTCGGTTTTGCCTTGTTCAGTCAGTGGCCGTGACGGGTCGACCTCGCTGGTACAGGCTTCGCCGTGTTGGACTAGATACAATTTCATTTTTATCCCCCCCCCCGGATATTACCTAGCATAGCAAACAATCAACGGGGCCGGGGTGTTGACTTCTTTGCATGGCGGTGGGGTGACCGCTACGGAGCTGGGCCTGAATAAACAAGGGGCATCAGACCTGTTAACCGGTCCCAACAAAGCACTGTCGGCGTGTCGGAACTTTGTTACCATGGCCGGCCATTTGAGCGTGGAGTTGTTATGAAAATTACGATTATTAGCGGGAGTCACCGCCCTGAGGGGCAAAGCCACAAGGTTGCTGCGGTCATTCAAGAGACTCTGCTGGATGGTATCTGTGATGAGTGTGCCATTTTCAGTCTTGCTGGTAATCCCCTGCCGCTCTGGGATGAGGGTGTCTGGGACGGCGAGGAGAAGTGGACCGTCCTGCTTGACCCAATTCGCGCGGAACTGGCCAGCAGCGACGCCTTCGTGGTGATCAGCCCGGAATGGCACGGCCAGGTGCCGGCCGGGCTGAAGAATTTCTTCCTGCTGTTTGGCAAAAACGAACTCGGCCACAAGCCGGCGCTTATCGTCACGGTCTCGGCCGGTGACGGCGGTGCTTACCCGGTGGCCGAGTTGCGCATGAGCAGTTATAAGAACAGCCGCCTGTGTTATATCCCCGAGCAGATTATTGTGCGCAACGTGGAAAAGGTCCTGAATAAGGATGCCGCGGATAACGATGCGCGCTCAGACAGTTATTACCGCGAGCGCATCAGCTGGGCGCTGAATATACTCAAGTCCTATGCTACTGCCCTGACCCAAGTGCGGGAAAGCGGCGTGACCGAGACCGACAAATTCAAAAACGGGATGTGATCCCACCAGGAGTCGATACGACTATGCCAGTTGCAAATAGTGGTCCGCTTACCGATGCCGAGGCATTGGAGCTTGATGAGTTCCTGCTCGCCGCCGAGGGTGATGAGCAACGCCTGCCGATTGACGAGGCACATGGTTACCTGACCGGGATGGTTGTCGGTCATGCGGCTTTGAGTGTGGAAGAGGCCATGCATGCGGTGTGGGGCGAACCCGCGTTCAAGGATGAAGAAGAAAAGCAGCGCATGACGGATTACCTGCTGCGCCTGTATCAGGACATTTCTCTCAAGCTAAAAACTGCGCGTTCTTTTGAACCACTCGCCGTCGAGATAGAAGATGAGGGTGAAACAATGGTCGCCTTCGAGGGCTGGTGTTTTGGCTTCATGCTGGCCGTCACCGGCGAAGAAGAACGCTGGCAGGAATTGCCGGAGAACGAACAGTCCCTGTTATCGCCGATTGCGAAGCTGGCGCTGCTGTATGCCGATGAAAGTATAGATATGGAAGACGATGAGTATGAAATGCTTGTTGAACTGCTGCCGGGTTCGGCGGTCGGTCTGTATCAATACTGGCAGCAGGCCTGAAGCCCGGGTTATCCCCACATGCAGTATGATTTAGCCCGCTTACAAAACATTATTGTCACGGCCGCACGCGAGGAATTGCTGCCGCGCTTTACGCGCGTGGAACGCGAGCACAAGGCCGATGGCAGCTTTCTCACCGAGGCTGACCTCGCCGTGCAAAAGCGTGTTGCCGCCGAGCTGTTACAGCACTGGCCTGACACGGTTTTTCTCGGCGAGGAAATGACATCAGCACAGCAGGCTGAATTACTGTCATCAAAACAGCCTGTGTGGTGCCTGGACCCGCTCGATGGCACAAGTAACTTTGCCGCCGGTATCCCTTATTTTGCCATTTCGCTGGCCCTGCTCGATAAGGGCGAGGTCGTACTTGGCATCGTTTATGACCCGCTGCGCGACGAGTGTTTTGCAGCGAGCAAGGCAGATGGCGCGAGCATGAACGGCAAACCTTTACAGGCGCCGGCAAGCGGCCTGGAATTAAAGCATGCTACGGCACTGATTGATTTCAAACGCCTGGCACCGGAACTGGCCGTGCGTCTGGTTCGCGAGCTGCCCTATGCCTCGCAACGCAGCTTTGGCTCGGTAGCGCTGGACTGGTGCTGGCTGGCAATGGGTCGCAGCCATATCTACCTGCACGGCCGTTCCAACATATGGGATTATGCGGCCGGCAACTTCATCTTCAGCAAGGCCGGTGGTTACTCATGCACGCTGGAAGGTGAGCCGCTGTTTGTGAACGCCCTGCAGCCACGTTCTTCTGTCGGCGCTGTTGATAAAACATTGTTTCAGGCCTGGATCGGTTGGCTGGATATCCGCGCCCAATAAGTCCGCTTAATGGAACCATTTATGCCCCCTCGTGTGAGCGCCGCCCCGTACAAATAAACATGAAAACCATTCTCTATTATATTCATGACCCTATGTGCAGCTGGTGCCGGGGCTTTAACGCCACCCTCGCATCCCTGATCACGGCCCTGCCTGAAGGCATCGAGTTTCGCCGCCTGCTGGGTGGGCTGGCGCCTGACACGAATGAGCCGATGAACGAGGCAACCCGCGAGATGGTACAGGCCAGCTGGCGGCGCATTGAAGAAAGTATCCCCGGGGTAAGCTTTAATTTCGATTTCTGGAAACAGTGTCAGCCACGCCGGGCCACCTATCCGGCCTGTCGCGCCGTGCTGGCCGCTCGTCGGCAGGGCCGGGACGAGGACATGATCAAGGCCGTGCAGGTGGCTTATTACCAGCAGGCACGTAACCCGTCGGATGACAGCACCTTGCTGGAACTGGCCGGTGAACTGGGGCTGGACAAGGAACAGTTTTCTACTGACCTGCACTCAGACGAGGTGGATAAGGCGCTGGCGGCGGAGATTAAGCTTGCCCGTGCAATGTTCGTCGAGAGCTATCCTTCACTGGTCCTGAAAGAGGGCGGCAGCGAGTGGCATATCCCTGTTGATTATCATGATTACCGGACCATGCTGGAGCTGATCGAGGCCCGCCGCTCGTTGCCGGATGCTGATTAATAGCCACCATCGGATGCTATACTCCGCAACCATTATTCTGCGGCACTTGTGGTACAAATGAACATGCGATCTTATCGATACCTATACACTCAACTCCTTGCCGTGCTTCTGTTGAGCTGGGCAATGCTGTTGCCGGCGCAGGAAGGAATGGAGCAGATGGACGTGCCGGTGCTCGATCAGACCATGACGATCAGCCGTTTCCCGGCCAGTGGTGAGGAACTGGTTATATGGGTGGCACCGGGCTTTGACTCGAAGACACGAGCCCTCGATATGGCTGCCCGCCTGGCAAAGCGCGGCATCGAGGTCTGGCGCGTGGACCTTGCCGAGAGCCTGTTCTTACCCCAGAGTACATCAACCTTACGCGCGCTGGATGGCAGGTATGTCGCGGGCCTGGTGGAGCAGGCCCATCAGCAGTCCGGGAAAAATATTACCCTGCTGGGGCGTTCTTACGCGGCAATACCGATCTTGCGCGGGGCAAGACAGTGGCAGTTGAACCAGGCCGGGAAAGAGGTAGCAACCTATTTGAACGGGGCGGTCCTGTTCTCCCCCGAGCTGTATGCGACGGTCCCGGCACTCGGTCTCGAGCCGGTGTATGTGCCGGTGATGTCGGCAACCAATATCCCCGTTATGCTTTACCAGGCCGACAAGCGAGGCAATCGCTGGCAGTTAAACGATGTGCTTGAGTCCCTGCAAAAGGGCGGGTCGGCGGTGTACCTGAAAGTATTGCAGGGCGTAACCGGGGTCTTCTATGAACGCGATCTGACCGAGGCCGCTGCGAACATCTTTGCCGGGCTTGCTGATGAAATCCCGCAAACAATAAAATTATTACGCCAGACCCCTACGCCATTGCAGGCACAGGCATTACCTGAAAACAAAGAAATAACGTCACATGGCCTGGATGACAGCCTGAAACCTTATGTCGGTCGGTCACAGCCGCACCCGATCAATTTGCCGGATGTAAACGGGCAGCGTTTCCTCAGGCAGGATTACAGGGGCAAGGTTACGGTAGTGAATTTCTGGGCGACCTGGTGCCCGCCCTGCGTTGAGGAGATCCCATCGCTGAATCGCCTGCGTCAGGCCATGCAGGGCAAAGACTTTGAACTGGTCTCGATTGATTACACGGAAGACAAGCAGGATATTGAAAAATTCCTGCAACGGGTAAATGTCGACTTTCCTGTTCTGCTCGACAGCGACGGCAAGGTCGCCGCCAGCTGGGGTGTGCTGGTCTTCCCCTCGACCTTTGTCATCGGTCCTGATGGCAGGATCCATTATGGTGTGAATGGCGGCATCATCTGGGACAGCCCCGAAGTGATTCGTAAACTGAACGGCTTACTCGGCGAGTGATTTGCGCAGAATGAGCAGTTGCAGGTCATCACGGCGCGGCAGACCATAACGTTCATCACCATAGGGGAAATCGACATACTCACCGGTAGGCTGGTAACCGCGCCGGGCATACCACGCCAGAAGCTCATGGCGCAGGCCGATAACCGTCATCTCCATCGTAGTACAACCCCACACGTCACGCGCGAAGCCTTCAACATAAGCGATAAACTGTCTGCCCAGGCCCTGGTCCTGCAGGTCGGGGCGAATGGTGAACATACCCAGGTGACAGCGGTTTTGTTCGCGGCGTAAATGCACGCTGCCGATTATCCCGTCATCCTGCAGGCACAGAATAATACAGTTATCGGGGCGGCTGAGAATCTCGCGGACGGCCAGCTCGTCAGTGCGCTGGCCCGCCAGCAGGTCAGCCTCGGTGGTCCAGCCCTGTCGGCTGCCCTCGCCGCGGTAGGCATTATTGACCAGGGCGGTAATCTGCGGCGTATCCTTCGGGGTCGCTATTCGAAAAGACAAGTCATGCATGGCGCTGATTATAGTACAGGCTTGCCAGGGCGACGTCCCGAGGTGTGGCTGTGCGGGCTTGTACCTATTTCTCCAACCGGCCAGGTGTGGGAAGTTTTCCCTGTCGGGTGTTCCTTCAGGCAGCTGACAAAGGAGCTGGTATGTTGCTGGATATAAACCCGGAAACCGTTTGTTTTATCATCGACAAGGCACATGAGTTTCATGCCAAGGAACAAGTCTCGATCCCCGAGACACCGGATAACCCGACAGATGACTGGGGCTTGCAGGCGCTTGCCGATCACCAGTACGACCTTACTTTCCAGGAGCTGCAGGCCGTGCTTGAAGATCTCGAGCCGGTGCAGCGCTGCGAGCTGCTGGCGTTGATGTGGCTGGGGCGGGGTGATTATAGTGTTGAAGAGTGGCGTCAGGCGCTGACAGATGCCACCGAGGCATGGAGTGAATACACGCAGGAAAACCTCATTGCAACGCCCCTGCTGGCCGACTATCTGACCGAGGGCCTTGAACTCATGGGTTACTCGTGTGAAGAATGACGAGGTCGGCGGGAGATTGTATTGCTTACCGCTTGCTCAGGGCCGGGCCATCGAAATGCACACCGCCCCAGCCATGGCGCATGAAGTTGCGTATATTGGCGTGATCGGTGTGTTCGGGATGTAACAGCACGTCCTCGCGGTAATACTTGCCGAAGCAGGCCAGGGTTTCCGCTTCGTTTAATTTGTTTAGCCGGGCAAAGGCAAATATTTTGCATGAACCTTCATTCGTGCCTGTCTCGTTAATCGCGGCGTCTTCTCCTGAACCGTTAGTGAAACGGGTCGGAGTGTATGCATAATTCTCCGCGATACAGTCCATCACCTCGTTGAACTCAACGGCAGCAGGCGCGGAACGAACTTTATCGATTAGCTCTATAACATTCATCAATCATCAATCCGCGATCATCAATTATTATAAAGGCACAAGTAGGCACTGTCTTTACCGCCATCTGGCCGCTTACCAGGCTTCTAGTGGTCTGCGTTTGTAGCGAGAATGGTCAGGACCATCTGGGCATGTTCGGCCGCCTCGCGTCCGAGGTCGGTCAGGTAGCCGCCGTCGGCCTGGGTCAGCAGGCCCTTTTCGTGCATGCGCTTGATGGTGTCGATCATGGCCGGGTCAGCGTTTTTGTGTACCTTGATACCTTCCTTGGTGGTGGTCAGGTTGTAACGGGCCAGCACATTGAGTTCTTCTACCAGTTCGGGGTTGAAGGGCATGATGTTTCCTCGGGATGATTGCTTTGGCCATGATTATATAAGGATTGGTGGCTGAAGACCTAATCACGACAGACATTAGCGGGTGCGATTTTACCTGCGGGTTGTCATATCCTTGAATGTGGGCGGGTCTGATAAGAGAGGAGTACTGCGGCGTATGAATAAAATAATCCTTTTCGTGCTGTTTATGCTGGTGCCGGGCCTGGTCACAGCAAGCAAGCCGCTTGCTTACCAGCAGCAACGGGTCACGCTGAACGGCAAGACGGTCGATGTCCGTTTGCCCCAGGGTTATCGCCTGGAACTCGTGACAGCGGCGCTGGATGCGCCGCGTCTGATCAGCTTTGCCGCAAACGGCGACCTGTTCATAGGGTCACGCTCCGGTCATGTCTATCGCCTGCCGCCACCTTATAGCGAGTCTGAAGTATTGATTGAACTGGATAATTACCCACACAGCGTGGCCTTTCGCCGGGGTGAGATCCTCATCGCGCAGACGGACGGTGTCTACCGCGCCGCTTATAAGCCAGGGCAGAAACGCCTCGCGCCTGCAGACCTGCGCCTGCTCGCTCCACTGCCGGCAGGGGGCGGACATAACAGCCGCACCGTGCGCACCGGCCCGGACGGGCGTGTTTATGTCAGCCTCGGCATTACCGGCAACTGCAGTGACCAATATATGGGCGAGGGTTATGACTTTGATGATCGCCGTGGCGGGGTACTCGTGCTCGATGAAAGCGGGCAGCAACCAGCATGGCAGACGTTTGCCAGTGGCCTGCGCAACCCGGTGGGTTTCGACTGGCATCCCGACAGCGGTGTCATGTATGCAAGCAATAACGGCCCCGACCATTGGGGTTTTACCTCGCCCCCCGAGTATTTCGCACGCCTGCTACCGGGCTCCTTTCACGGGATGCCGTGGTTTCAATATGACGGCGAGCAGTTACAGCGGGATGAGTGTATCAGCAGCCAGCCACCCCGGCCGGCCACTGAGGTCAGCCTGCCTGTGGTTACTTTCCCGGCCCGCAATGCGCCGATGGCAGTCAGCTTTGTACCAAAGGACCGCTTTATCAACGCCCTTGAGCAGGATGCCATCGTGGCCCTGAGGGGTTCATGGGGAACCTCGCCTGGTGGTGGCGCTTTCGGTGACCCGGCGACACGTCGGCCACCGAAGATCGTAGCCGTGCGGTTCAAGAACGGCGAGGTGCAGCGCGTCGATGACCTGCTTACCGGCTTCCAGCGCAAGGACGGGTCGCGCTGGGCGCGCCCCGTCGGCGTGGCGACGGGGCCGGATGGGGCGTTGTACTTCACCAGCGACAGTGGCATGCACGGCCTGTTTCGCCTGCAGAAGATGCGTTGAGGGCATGACTGCCCTCATTGATGCCTATCCTTGTCATCACTTGATTCGGGCGCTCAACGGAGCATTACATTTAATTGGTCTACTATTTCAGCCCAGTCAGCATCTTCATCTTTCGCCTCTTTCAAAAAGGCTGCCTGTGCCGGGTTCCAGAAGCCTGCTTCATACAGCTCGACGTTACCCGGCAATGGTTTGTGTGTGTTGATGAAATCCTCAATGCCCTGATCGGTGCTATCGAGCCCCAATTGATCAAACAGGGATGTCAGTGAATGAACAGGTCCTTCCATGCGTTTTGCCCCCGAGGGGTATGATTTTTAGTGATGCTTGCGCATCATGTTTTTTTGTCCTCAGCGCCCGATGCGCTCCACCAGCTTTTCAATCTGCTGCGCGAGGGCGTCCCAGATACCCATCGGGCCGGCCATCTCGATCTCCTCCTCGCGCCAGTTCTCCAGCGACTTCAGCCGGAGTGACTCGACATGCTCGGCGAACCTGTTGCGTTCCTCTTCCAGGGCGGTCAACTCCTCACCGACCGCAGCGGGTTCCGCTGCCTTGCTGACGCCCTGGCGGGCCTGTTCAAGGAGTTCGTCGACATGTTGCAGGCGCGACTGGTATTCCCGGATATGCTGTTCGACAAGATGTTCAGTATTCGTCATGGCGTGCCTCCGCAGGGGGATTAACGAGAGGATTAAAGAAGGCCACCCCGCAGCGCCTAATCGAGGCGGAAGCCGATCTTCAGCTTGACCTGGTAATGGCTGATCTTGCCGTCGACGAGGTGGCCGCGTGTCTCCACAACCTCGAACCAGTCGAGGTTGTGGAGGCTTTCACTAGCCTTGGCAACGGCCCGTTCTATGGCGTCATCACTACCCTTGCTGGACGAGCCAACGACCTCGATGACCTTGTAGACATGCTCGTTCATACCGTCTGTCTCCTGTATGGCTTCCCGTTTGTGTGTCGGTCAGGCGATCGTGATGTCTTTTGATAAATAGACATCCTGGATGGCGTTCAATAACGCGACACCATCGCGCATCGGTTTCTGGAAGGCCTTGCGCCCGGAGATCATCCCCATGCCACCGGCGCGTTTGTTGATCACCGCCGTGCGTACTGCCTGGTGCAGGTCATCCGCTCCGGAGGCGCCACCTGAATTGATCATGCCGGTGCGGCCCATGTAGCAACAGGCCACCTGGTAACGGACCAGGTCGACGGGGTGTTCACTGCTCAGTTCGCTATAGACCTTGTCATGCGTCTTGCCGAACTTGAGGGCCGTGTAGCCGCCATTGGTCTCGGCCTGTTTCTGCTTGATGATGTCGGCGTCGATGGTCGCCGCCAGGTGATTGGCCTGCCCGGTCAGATCGGCGGCAACGTGGTAGTCGATGCCGTCCTGCTTGAAGGCCGGGTTGCGCAGGTAGGCCCACAGCACCGTGGCCATGCCCAGTTCGTGCGCATGCTGGAAGGCCTCGCTGACCTCCTGGATCTGGCGCCGCGATTCCGGCGAACCAAAATAAACGGTTGCGCCGACTGCCGCGGCCCCCATGTCAAAGGCCTGCTCGACGCTCGCGAACAGTGTCTGGTCATAAATATTCGGGTAGCTGAGCAGTTCGTTGTGATTGATCTTGAGAATGAACGGGATCTTGTGCGCATAATCGCGGGCCACGGCATTGAGCACCCCAAGGGTGGAGGCGACAGCATTGCAGCCGCCCTCAATGGCCAGCTCGATGATGTTGGCGGGGTCGAAGAAGTCGGGGTTGGGGGCAAACGAGGCGCCGGCCGAGTGCTCCACGCCCTGGTCAACCGGCAGGATGGAGAGATAACCCGTGCCGGCGAGGCGACCATGCCCATAGATGGCAGCGAGGTTACGCAAGACACCGGGCTTGCGGTTTTTGTGCCAGACCACGCGGTCGAGGTAGTCGGGCCCTGGCACATGCAGCCGCTCTTTCGGGATACCCTCGCAGCGGTGGCCAAGCAGACTGTCTGCCTCGTCGGCGAGGATGCTGTGAATATTGGTCATGCTGCTCTCCTTTAACTTAATGCAAATGGCACCTGTCTCTGCCACTCAGGTTACACCCGCGCTACGGTCGGGTCGATTGGTAGAAACTACGGATATTTGATTTTTTTCAGCCACTCAGCCCAAGAAGGGGCATGGATGTCGCCGGGGTGGTCATCCTGGCGGCGGAAAGCTGGTATTCTCCCGCCCCATGCTGAATTTCACCGAACTCTCCCTGCGCCGCGGCGCGCGCGAATTGCTGCAAGACGTCAGTTGCACCATCCATGCCGGGCAAAGGGTCGGTGTCACCGGCGCCAACGGGGTCGGCAAGTCGAGCCTGTTCGCCCTGATCCGCGGCGAGTTACAGCCGGATGCGGGCGAATTCTCCATGCCTCCGGCGACCGTGATCGCTCATGTCGCCCAGGAAACGCCGGCGGTCGAGCGCACCGCCATCGACTATGTCATGGACGGGGACACTGAACTGCGACGCATCGAGGCGGCGATTGCCGAGGCCGGGCAAAACGACCACGGCGAGGCACTGGCCCACCTGTATGCCGAGATGGAGGGCATCCACGGCTATAGCGCGGCGAGCCGGGCCGGAAAATTACTCAGCGGCCTGGGGTTTTCCGCCAGCCAGCAACAGGCGCTGGTAACGAGCTTTTCCGGCGGCTGGCGCATGCGCCTGAACCTGGCCCAGGCCCTCATGTGCCGTTCCGATCTACTGCTGCTCGATGAACCGACCAACCACCTCGACCTAGAGGCGGTGATCTGGCTGGAAGACTGGTTAAGGACTTACACCGGCACACTCTTGCTGATCTCGCATGACCGTGACTTCCTCGACCGCGTCTGCACGCACATCGCCCACATCGAGCAGGCCGGCATGACCATTCACACCGGTAACTACTCGGCCTTCGAGGTGCGCCGCACCGAGTTTCTGGCCAGCCAGCAGTCCGCGCATGCAAAGCAGCAGCGCGAGATAAAACACATGCAACAGTTTGTTGAGCGCTTTCGGGCCAAGGCAACGAAGGCGCGCCAGGCGCAGAGTCGCATCAAGGCCCTGGAACGCATGAAGGTGATCAGCCAGGCGCATGTTGATTCGCCGTTTCATTTTCACTTTCGGCGCCCCGACAACCTGCCGCATCAGCTGGTTGAGCTGGAACGGGTCAGCGCCGGTTACGCGGGCCAGCCGATCCTCAGCGGTCTCGATCTGAAAATCTGCGAAGGGGATCGCATCGGCCTGCTCGGGCATAACGGTGCCGGCAAGTCGACCCTGATCAAGCTCCTTGCCGGGGAGATCGAGCTGCAGGCAGGCAAGCGCAGGGAAGCCAGGGACATCAATATCGGTTACTTTGCCCAGCACCAGCTTGAACAGCTCGACGGCACGGCGAGTCCCCTGTTGCACCTGCAGCGGCTGGACAAAAAGGCCCTTGAAAAGGACTTGCGCAATTATCTTGGCGGCTTTGCCTTTTATGGCGACATGGCCACCGCGCCGGTCGCGCCGCTGTCCGGTGGCGAGAAGGCGCGCCTGGTGCTGGCGATGATCGTCTATCAAAAGCCCAACCTGCTGCTCCTCGATGAACCGAGCAACCATCTCGACATCGAGATGCGCCACGCACTGACGACGGCCTTGCAGGAGTTTGAAGGCGCGATGATCATCGTCTTGCATGACCGGCACCTGCTGCGCACGGTCGCCGATACGCTGTTACTCGTTGCCAATGGCGAGGTTAGCCCCTTCGACGGTGACCTTGACGACTACCGGCAGTGGGTCAAGGAGCAGGGGCAGAAGCGCGAGACCGCGGAACCGTCAGCCGGGAATGCGCCGGGCCTCGCCGCGACCAGTAAAAAACAGTTACGCCAGGATGCCGCCGACAGGCGCAAACAGTTGCAGCCGCAGCGCAAAAAAGTCAAAAAACTCGAACAGCAAATGGAAAGGCTCGGTGAAGAAAAGACCCGCCTCGAAGCACTGCTTGGCGACAATAGTCTTTATAGTGACGATAACAAGGACAAGCTCAAGTCATTGCTGGAACAGCAGGCCACAGCGGCGCAGGAACTGGCGGTGGTTGAGGAGCAGTGGTTGGAAGCAAGCGAAGTGCTGGATGGGTTGATGAATTCTGATTGATGTTTGATGAATTCGATTCGGGTCTAGTAGCTCATATCTGAATCGCCCCCAGGACTCTGTTGACGTTGATGGATAAATGAGAGTAAATTCCATAACAGAACATAACAATATGAAAATAATAAAAATATCTCACTTTTATCAAAAGTGATACATAACACACCCTAACTAATATGGAACATTAGTGCATAACACCATGAATTTAATAATAATGTCAAAATCATACCGGCGTTTTGTCGGCAAATCCGGCGCATTATGTGTCAGTTATGACTCATATATATGGCTCTTCCCCAGATGTGGTGGGTAAGATTTACCGTATAACACCATCAGGATAAAGATCCAGTCCGCCAAGGTG
>NZ_JAVVES010000055.1:0-19554 GCF_032250955.1 Sulfuriflexus sp.
GCCTGACAAGCGGTAAGCTTCCGATAAATAAGGTAACCAGGTTGACTAATGCGCATGAATACATGAAATTTCATCCTCCTCTAATCCAGCGGGGTCGGAGTCGCTGTCTACAGGTGCTTTTGACCAAATAGCCAACGTCGTGGCTCGTTGTTCCAGCGATCACCACGCCCGCACGACTCCGACCCCTTATCCTTCTTACAGGTTACACGCTGGTCGGTATTTTTACGCCACTCTGTATGACTGTCGCTCACCGCTGGCCGGCAAATCTCCGGGGGGGCATTTCCGGGGTGGGGATACGGCAGGCAGCACCTTTATCTCAATATGACGCACTATATCGATTCAGTTACCCAAGTGCGAACTTCAATGCTGCTTAAAGTTAAGTCTCAGTGTGTAGTGTGCCTGGTGACGGCTGGAAAATAAAAACCCGGGCTGCTGGGGTGGGGGATGCAGCCCGGGGTACGAATGGCGGTCAAACGATGATGGCATGTGGGGGGGTAGGAAGGGTTGCCACACAAAGTCTGCCTGCCTGGGGCTAACTATCTCTTTTCCAAGGCTCGCACACTGTGCGCTGGTTCACAAAATCATCATTAGAGGTCTTTTGCCTGCTGCACGGCGTTGCCGATGTAATTGGCCGGGGTCAGCGTCTTCAGACGGGTTTTTTCACCTTCCGGGATTGCCAGTCCATCAATAAAGGCGTGTAGTGAAGGTGCGTCGATGCGCTTGCCCCGGGTCAGTTCTTTGAGCTTTTCATAAGGTTTTTCAATGCCATAGCGACGCATAACGGTCTGAACAGGCTCGGCGAGGACCTCCCAGTTGGCGTCGAGATCCGCAGCCAGAACCGCCGATACCACCTCGAGCTTGCCGATGCCCTTGAGACTTGACTGGTAGGCTATCAGGGCATGCGCGATACCGACGCCGAGGTTACGCAAGACGGTGGAGTCGGTGAGGTCGCGTTGCCAGCGGGAAACCGGCAGTTTGCTGGCGAGGTGGCCGAGAATCGCATTAGAGATGCCAAGATTACCCTCCGAGTTTTCAAAATCGATGGGATTGACCTTGTGCGGCATGGTCGAGGAGCCCACCTCGCCGGTGACGGTCTTCTGTTTGAAGTAACCGATAGAGATATAGCTCCAGATATCGCGGTCGAAATCGAGCAGGATAGTGTTAAAGCGCGCCACGGCATCGAAATACTCGGCGATATAGTCGTGGGGTTCGATCTGCGTAGTATAGGGATTCCAGTCCAGGCCGAGGCTCTCCACAAAGCCCTTTGCCAGTCCCTGCCAGTCAATATCAGGATAGGCCGACAGGTGGGCATTGTAGTTGCCAACGGCACCGTTGATCTTGCCCAGCAACGGCACGGCGGCGAGCTGGTCACGCTGGCGCTGCAAACGGAAGGCGACGTTGGCCATTTCCTTGCCCAGGGTGGTCGGGGAGGCCGGCTGTCCATGGGTGCGCGACAGCATGGGCTGGGCGGCCTGCTCGTGGGCAAGCTGGCTGATGGTCTGGATGAGTTCGTCCATCCGCGGCAATAACACGTCGGCGCGCGTGGCACCGAGCATCAGGCCGTGCGAGAGGTTGTTGATGTCCTCTGAGGTGCAGGCGAAGTGGATAAACTCGTTAACCGCCATCAGTTCCTGGTTAGGGGCGATCTTTTCTTTCAGGAAATACTCGACGGCCTTCACATCATGGTTAGTGGTGCGCTCGATGTCCTTCACGCGCTGTGCATCTTCAAGACTCACATTGTCGGCGATGTCGTTTAACAGGGCATTGGCCTCGGCCGACAGGGCCGGCACTTCGGCGATGTCCGGGTGTTGCGCCAACATCTGTAACCAGCGCACCTCCACCAGCACGCGGTGGCGAATCAGGCCATATTCACTACAAATACCCCGCAGGGCGGTAGTTAAGCGACCATAACGGCCATCAATCGGTGATACAGCGGTGAGCGAGCTTAATTCCATCTTATTATCCGGTCATTCGGGCATTGCTGCCGAGTGTATTTAGCCGCGTTTACAACACGGCGGCGCGTCAGGCGCAAATTGTGCCAATTCGGGCAGCAAAATACCATGCACAAATTACTGCTGTCCCGTTAACATAAGCCTGACAAGCAGTAAGCTTCGAGAAAATAAGGTAACCAGGTTGATTGATGCGCATGAACACATGAAATTTCATCACCCTCTAATCGGCGTTATCCCTTCTCCCACAGGGAGAAGGCCAGGATGAGGGGGTAAATAAAACAAGGTGTTATCGAATCTAAATCCCCTCACCCTAACCCTCTCCCGAAGGGAGAGGGAATTAACGGGACAGCAGTGTGCACAAATAAAAAAAGCCCCGCAGAAGCGAGGCTGGAGGAGCGTTGCAGTTTGTTGGTTTCGTTATACGACGTTCCAGTCGGCCGTACAGGAGGCGGCACCGGCAAGCCGGGTCTGGACATTGTGCTGTCTTGCCTGAGCCAGCGCGCGACGGGCCTGTTTTTGTTGTTTTAACCAGGCATTGGTTAACTTAATGCGTTGCTGAACTTTATGCTGGCGTTGGGTCAGCCTGAGAGTCGTGGCCTGATCCGGGACAGTCTGATGACCAGTTGCTGCGGTATTCGTGCCGCTCAGGGCCAGGCCCAGGGAGAAAATAAGTGCAACGGTGGTATCCATAACGTGCCTCCTTAATCGATCCGGTTGATAGATCTGACTAGCATGTACGCATTAGCTCACATGAAACGGGCCTGATCCGTGAACCGGTTCACGTCACTGGCTTTATTCCACTTTCTTAACAAAATAATAAAATATCATATATATTAGATAATTATGATATCTATATGATGTTATAGATTATAATAGACAAATAAGCCATTAATTTCTTTATTGAGAATCCCCCGCTTCTCCAGGAATATGACGTTAGGTGCGTGAAAGGGTAAAATGGCGTGCTTTGTCGCGGTGCCACCTGGCGCAGCGAAGCGAATTTTTTCGCCCCCAATTGATTGGAAACTGTTTCCTGAAGGAGTGTCTGTGCTCGAGTTATATCGCCAACATGTCAAAGAACGTGCCGCAGAAGGCTTGCCGCCACTGCCCCTGAACCCCGAACAGACTGCGGAGCTGGTGGAGTTATTAAAGGCCCCGCCCGCTGGCGAAGAAGAGACACTGATTGCGTTATTCACCCACCGGGTGCCGGCCGGTGTCGATCAGGCTGCCTATGTGAAGGCGGGCTTCCTGGCCGCGATCGCCAAGGGCGAGACGGCATGCGCGCTTATCGACAAGCGTCGCGCCACCGAACTGCTGGGTACTATGTTCGGCGGTTACAATATTGCGCCGCTCGTGGACTTGCTCGATGACAGCGAGCTGGCGCCATTGGCTGCCGACGCCCTCTCAAAAACCCTGCTCATCTTTGATGCCTATCATGATGTTGTTGAGAAGGCGAAAAGCAATACTGTCGCCAGCAGGGTGGTGCAAAGCTGGGCCGATGCGGAATGGTTTACCTCACGCGAGGAAATGCCGGACGCCATCCAGGTCACCGTGTTCAAGGTCGATGGGGAGACGAATACCGATGACCTGTCGCCCGCTTCCGAGGCATGGAGCCGACCGGACATTCCGCTGCACGCCAAGGCCATGTTGATCAACAAGATGCCGAATGCGCTTGCCATTGTCGATGAGCTGAAAGAGAAGGGCCACCCACTTGCTTACGTGGGTGATGTCGTCGGTACCGGTTCCTCACGTAAGTCGGCCATCAATTCCGTGCTCTGGCATATGGGGCACGATGTTCCGTTTGTGCCCAACAAGCGCCAGGGTGGGGTCATACTGGGTGGCAATATCGCGCCGATTTTCTTTAACACGGCAGAGGACTCCGGTGCCTTGCCGATTGAATGTGATGTTAGCAAGTTGCAAACCGGTGATGTGATCACGATTCATACGCGCCGGGGCGAGATCACGAATGAAGCGGGGGAGGTCGTCAGTACCTTTAGCCTGAAGCCGACCACCATCGCTGATGAAGTCCGTGTCGGTGGTCGTATTCCGCTTATAATCGGCCGTTCCCTGACAGACAAGACCCGTGAAGGCCTCGGGCTTGCGCCTTCGGATATTTTCACGCGCCCGGTCGCACCTGCCGATACCGGCAAGGGTTTCACCCTGGCACAGAAGATGGTGGGGCGCGCCTGTGGCGTCGATGGTATTCGTCCGGGCACTTATTGCGAGCCGCGCATGACCACGGTGGGTTCACAGGACACCACCGGTGCCATGACCCGTGACGAACTTAAGGAACTGGCCTGTCTAGGTTTCACGGCAGACTTTGTCATGCAAAGCTTCTGTCATACCGCGGCCTATCCGAAGCCGGTTGATATTACCCTGCAACATGACCTGCCCGACTTTATCCAGAACCGTGGCGGTGTCAGCCTGCGGCCGGGTGACGGTGTGATCCATTCCTGGTTGAACCGCATGGTCTTGCCGGACACCGTCGGTACCGGCGCGGACTCACATACCCGCTTCCCGATCGGTATCAGTTTTCCGGCCGGTTCCGGCCTGGTTGCCTTTGCCGCGGCACTCGGTGTGATGCCGCTGGAGATGCCGGAATCGGTATTGGTACGTTTCAAGGGTGAGATGCAACCCGGTATCACCCTGCGTGACCTGGTTAACGCCATCCCGTACGTGGCGATTCAAAACGGTCAGCTCACGGTTGAAAAACAAAACAAGAAGAATGTTTTCTCCGGACGGATTCTTGAAATCGAAGGGCTGCCGGATCTGAAGGTGGAACAGGCCTTTGAATTCTCTGATGCCTCGGCCGAGCGTTCTGCTGCCGGCTGCACCGTGCACCTGAATAAAGAACCGATCATCGAGTACCTGCAATCCAATGTCACGTTGTTGAAGTGGATGATAGCCAATGATTATGGCGATGCCCGGACACTGCAGCGTCGTATCGATGCCATGCAGGAATGGCTGGCAAAACCGGAGCTCATGGCAGCGGATGCTGATGCCGACTACGCCGAGGTCATCGAAATCGATCTGAATGAAATTACCGAACCCTTGCTGGCCTGTCCGAACGACCCGGATGATGTGCGCATGCTCAGTGCAGTAGCCGGCGTGCATGTTGATGAAGTCTTTATCGGTTCCTGTATGACCAACATCGGTCATTACCGGGCTGCCGGCAAGGTGCTGGAAAATATCAGCAGTGTCCCGGTCCGTTTGTGGATTGTGCCGCCGACCCGCATGGATGAACATCAACTCACTGAAGAAGGTTATTATTCGATCTTCGGCAGGGCCGGCGCGCGCACCGAAGTGCCGGGGTGTTCCTTGTGCATGGGTAACCAGGCCCGTGTCGCCGACGGTGCCACTGTTGTCTCAACCTCAACGCGGAACTTCCCGAACCGTATGGGTAAGGATGCGAATGTGTACCTTGGCTCGGCCGAGCTGGCCGCGGTGTCTGCCGCACTTGGTCATATCCCCACACTCGAGGAATATATGCAGCACGTCAAAGACCTGGAACCAATGGCGGACGATATTTACCGTTACCTCAACTTCCACGAGATCGCGGAATACAAGCAAGTCGCGGATAAAGTCATACGCGTTACTCTTGCAGAGTAACGGGATTGATGAATGATGATCGCGAATTGATGATCGGCAGAGATTTTGCCGATCATCAATTATCATTCTGCAATCATCAATCTAAGGAAACGCAGGCACTGTCGGTTCGGAACCACGTTCACCGGCTTCGGGATGATGGCGTTTGACGAGTTCGCTGATTTCCGCGACCCGGCCTTTCGGGACGTCGACGATCAGTAATAACTGCCCGTCCTCGATGGCCGGTTCAAAACGCTTGAGTTTCGAGTTGTGAAGTGAAACCCCGATCATTCCTGATACCCAGGCACCAAACACCGCCCCCGAGAGGGTGATCCCCAGTATGGTGGCACCATCGAAATCGAGCCCGAGTGGTGAGAAATTCGAACCGATGAGGCCGGCAATCAGGCCGGTTGCGAAACCGATTACAATACCACGCTCAAAGGCAGGGATGAGATCGGTTTTTTCCAGCAGGCTTGCACCGGGCAGGTTGGCTTCGCTGAGCCGGGATTCGTCTTTGCCGATAATATGCATATGACCGGTATCGACGCGGGCGAGTAGAAGATCGTTAACGATCTGTTTGGCACTATTCACGTGCGGGGAGAGAAAATATAACCTTCGCATGACACGTCCTCCTCTGTTGCTATGACAGGGACTTCGTTTTTCAGATAGTACGCCTGAGGGCGACTACGCAACCGGGCGGGTCGACCATCACAATAAAGTGTACGCCAGATTCACCAACATGCAATACCTGAGTATTTTTACTGGTTTTTCGTGAGTCTGTTCCCTGTCAGCCGAGTTCTCCGATTATCCGCTTGATTTCATTGAGGTAACGTTTGCGGGTAAAAATGAGTTGCAGGCGTGTGCCGCCTTTCTGCCGCCATAAGACTGCCGAGCGGACTGCGGCCAGCAGCAGGCTGCGAATACGGTTGACGTTTTCGCTGTTGCCGATGTGCACCTGATCGCCGTTAACCATGATGCGCGGATTTAGCTCACTGAGGGTGTCTGTGTACAAGCCCGCCAGGTTTGCGAGGACGTTGCTGTGGGTGGTGGAAAAATGCTCCGCCTGGCTGCGGGCATTGTCGATCCCGTCACCGACCTGGGCGAGCATAGCCGGTTTTTTCATTAAACTGCGTTCGAGCTGGATCACCATCAGGCAATAACGCATGACCTCGACCGACTCGGCATCCTGCTTATTGTCGAATAACTTTTCGGCCAGCCTGAGTCCGGGCAACAGCTTTTCGCGTCCGCCATAGACGGCCTCAGTCGTTTCGGCCTCGGTGACAAACAGGCTGTTAATGCTGGCCGTCAAGGCCTCGGCATCGGTCATGCCATGACGGGCTATCTGTTGCACACAGCGACAGGCCTGGACGATGCCAGCCATGGCAAGAACACGATCGGTAATAGTGCCGCTCATAAAATATTATTGTCCTGTAGGTTAAAGCCTTCGGTGATAATAGCGCCACCGAGGCAAATATCCCCGGCATAAAAAACAATGGATTGTCCCGGGGTGATGGCGCGCTGCGGTTCAGCAAACAGCACCCGCAAGCCATGCTTATGTCTTGTTACCGTGCAGGCCTGATCGGGTTGCCGGTAACGGGTCTTGGCCATGCATTGCATGGGCAGGGTGGGCGGTTCGGTCTGTGTCCAGTGCAGGTCAATGGCCAACAGGCCCTGTTTGTAAAGTAAGGGGTGTTCACCGCCTTGCACGACGAGCAGGCGGTTGTTGTCGAGATCTTTTTCAGCCACAAACCAGGGCTGTTCATCGGCATCTCGCAGGCCACCAATCCCCAGTCCCTGGCGTTGCCCGATGGTGTAATACATCAGGCCATGATGCCGGCCGATAATCTTGCCGTCGGTGGTGCAGATGTCACCGGGTTGCGCCGGGAGGTAACGTTCGAGGAAGTCGCGGAAGTTACGTTCGCCAATAAAGCAGATGCCGGTACTGTCTTTCTTCCTGCTGTTGGCAAAACCCTGTTGTTCAGCGATTTCGCGAACGCGTGGCTTTGCAATGTTGCCGAGCGGAAACATGGCGTGTGACAACTGTTCATGACTCAGCATATACAGAAAATAACTCTGGTCCTTGTTGTCATCAACAGCCTTGAGTAAACGGTGTTGCGGATCGCTAATACCGCCGCGTACGTAGTGACCGGTAGCAATGGCCTCTGCGCCGAGGCTGATAGCGTGGTCAAGAAAGGCGCGAAACTTTATTTCACGGTTGCACAGCACATCCGGGTTTGGTGTGCGGCCGGCCCTGTATTCAGCAAGAAAGTGTTCAAATACGCGATCCCAGTATTCGGCGGAAAAATTGACGGTGTGCAACCTGATGCCAAGCCGGTCACAGACCTGCTGTGCATCCTCAAGATCCACCGCAGCGGTGCAGTATTCCCCGGTGTCGTCCTCTTCCCAGTTCTTCATGAACAGGCCTTCCACCGCATAGCCCTGTTCGAGAAGCAGGTAAGCGGCCACGGACGAATCCACGCCACCGGACATGCCGACGATAATCTTGTTGTGGTTAATATTGGCCATGTCGGTTTCTATGCAGGTTCCCAGCCATCTTGCCACTGCTCGAGCGGCAGGATGTAGGGTGGTTCACCGTTATCCAGAAACCAGGAGTCTACAGCAAATTTTCGCCCGCTTTGTCGCTCACGGATGACCGCGGTGGTATGTGGCCAGCCAAACAGGAAAAAGCCTCTTGTCTTGCGAGTCTCGACTTCATGCCAGCGGAGCAAATCGTCATTGGCCATCATCATGAGATAAAAGGTTGTATTGATCGATTCGTCGATACAATCAAGCTGACCTTCTTCACCAAGGTGGGGCAGGGTCATTGCCTTGTCGACATGGGTGCCGGTGATTTTGCCTACCATTGTTTCCAGGCGGGCAATGGCGCGGCGAATATTCTCGCGTTCCTGCTGCGGACTGTGATTGTTTGCAAACTGTAATCGAATACTGCGCCACTGTTCGTCATTCAGTTGAACCTCGGTTACGTCCTCGCAGGTGCCGTGATAGCAGATGCTGAAACGGGACGGCCGCGGTTCGCTGATTAGGTCATCACGCACAAAGGTGTCTGCGGCCACGCTCGTGCCGGCAAGCAACAGGCTTAGCACAATCGTGTTAAGGGATGTCGATGGCATGAATAATGTCCATTGAGTATCGTTGTCCAGACAGGTAATCGGCCAGGCATTTCCTTACCATCGGGCTACGCAGGCGCGCGGCGGGCAGGGCAAGCAGTTCGTCGTGGCTCAACCACGGTGCGGCGATAATACCTGCATCCAGTGGTTGTGTCGGGGCGTGCGCCGCCAGCGTGCCGGTGAAACAAAAACGCACAAAAGTTTCGCCAGCACCCGGCTTGCACCAGTGGTAAATGCCGGTGATGGCCTCGGGGATAAACTCCCAGGCGGTCTCTTCCTGTACCTCGCGGATAACGGCAGCGGCGAGGCTTTCGCCCTCTTCAAGGTGCCCGGCCGGCTGGTTATAGATGACCTGTCCATCGGCGAGTTCTTCCACCATCAGAAATTTGCCATTACGTTCAATTACCGCGGCAACAGTGACATGGGGTTTCCAGATCATATCTTGCTAAACCTTTATTTCTTGCCATTTACCGGGGTTAATCCCCTCGAGTGTCCAGGTGCCAATGGCGACGCGCACCAGACGCAGGGTCGGGTAGCCCACCGCGGCAGTCATGCGCCGGATCTGGCGATTACGTCCCTCGCGGATCTTTAATTCTATCCATGCGGTGGGGATGTTTTTTCGAAACCGTACCGGTGGCTGGCGTGTCCACAATGCCGGTGCTTCGATCAGCTTTGCTTCCGCCGGGCGGGTCAGGCCATCTTTTAACGTGACGCCGGCGCGCAGCTGCTGCAGGGCGGCCGCATCGGGTTGTTTTTCCACCTGCACCCAGTAGGTTTTCCATTGCTTGAAACGCGGATCGGCGATCTTCTGTTGCAGATGCCCGTCATCGGTAAGCAGCAACAGCCCTTCGCTGTCCCGATCCAGGCGTCCGGCCGGATAGACGCCGGGTACGTCGATGTAGTCTGCCAGGGTCTCGCGACCATCGGCATCGGTGAACTGGCTGAGTACACCGTAAGGCTTGTTAAACAGGAGCAGGCGACTCACAGCAATTCGGTGACGTCATGCCGATAGGCCGGGCTGCAACAACACAGGATCACGAGGTCGGTGTCACCGCTATTGTGGATGCAATGGGCCGTGCCGGGGAGGATACAGACTGTATCGCCGGCGGTGACGGCAAATTCCTCTTCGGCCAGCCGCATGACGCCCTGGCCAGCCGTAATGTGATAAAGCTCCTCACTTTGGCGGTGGCGGTGCAGAAGGGTGGTTATACCCGGTGATACGATGGCCTCGGCGAGGCTCTGGTTCCGGCTGGCATGCTGCGCGGGGTGCATTAACTCGCGGATCCGGGAGCGGTCTTTAGTGATGTAACCCGGCGTGTCACGACGTCTTGTATGGTAGTTTTTATTCATAAACGGGCACAGTATACCGTGCCCGGTCTATTCGGGCAGCCCCAGCCGCTTGCCGGCTGGCAGTGCTCGTGAAAACCGGCTGGCCCGCTCCGGGGCCCCTGGTGGCGCGACTGTAAACGAACGCTGTTTCTAGTGCGAGACTTGCGGGCCCGGTTCATCCGGACGGATGCACTGGGCCTGCAGGCCTTTCGGGCCATCGATGACCTCAAATGCTACGTGTTGGCCGCGTTTCAGCGTCTTGTAACCGTCCATTTCGACAGACGAGAAGTGGGCGAAGATGTCATCGCGGCCATTATCCTCAGTAATGAATCCGTAGCCTTTGCTATTGTTAAACCATTTTACAATGCCTTGTGACATGGCAGTTTCCCTCAGGTTGCAGAAAAGTCATCTCGTCCCCATATCAGTACGTGACGGGCAGGAACGGATCCCAAGTTTTATCTAACCTTAGCGGTATAGTCAACTTTGTTGTGATGCAAAAAATGTGGAAATACAATGACCTGCAAACAATGCGGGAATAACCGAGTGAGTCGCTCAAGATAACTTGCACCCTGCTGCGCAGACAGCGAGAATGAATGTTGTCAGGACACGAAAGTGAACGTTTAATTAAATACAGTTTCGAAATATGAGTAACCAGAATCAGAGAAATGATGACCTTGCCCTGCAGGAGTCGAAGCCCGAACTCAAGCAGCCTCCGCAGTACAAGGTCTTGTTGTTGAATGACGACTACACGCCGATGGAGTATGTCATCTATGTCCTGGAGGGTTTTTTCGATATGAATCGGGAGAAGGCCACTCAGATTATGCTGCACGTACATACCCGCGGCGCGGGCGTGTGTGGTATCTATACGCGTGATGTGGCCGAGACCAAGGTAGAACTGGTCAATGCTACTTCACGTGAGAATCAGCATCCGCTCAAGTGCATCATGGAAGAGGCCTGAGGCGGTTTTTTATAAAGTGAGAATGCTGTAATGCTAAATAAAGAACTCGAATTCACGCTGAATCTCGCCTACAGGGAAACGCGCGAGAAGAAGCACGAATTTATGACAGTCGAACACCTGTTGCTGGCTTTGCTGGATAACCCGGAGGCCTCCGCGGTCCTGCACGCCTGTGGCACCAACCTTATGGATTTGAAGGTTGAGCTGGAAAAATTCCTCGATGAGACCACACCGATTCTTTCGCAAACCGATGATCGCGAAACCCAGCCGACTCTCGGTTTTCAGCGCGTTATGCAACGCGCCGTCTTTCACGTGCAGTCTTCCGGCAAGAAAGAAGTTACCGGCGCCAATGTGCTGGTGGCCATCTTCAGTGAGCCTGATTCACAAGCTGTGTACTTTCTCAACAAGCAGGGCGTCACGCGACTGGACGTTGTGAATTACATATCACACGGCATTTCCAAGGTTGACAGTGACGAAAACGAAGATGACTTTGCCCCTGAACTGGATGAAGAGGGCGAAGATCAGCAACAAAAGTCACCGCTGGAAAATTATGCGGTTAACCTGAATGAGCAGGCCGCACAGGGCAAGATTGATCCTCTGATTGGTCGTCAGCAGGAAGTGCAACGCACCGTGCAGATACTCTGCCGGCGCCGGAAGAACAACCCGCTCTATGTTGGCGAAGCCGGTGTCGGCAAGACGGCAATCGCCGAAGGCCTGGCCAAGATGATCGTCGATGCCGAGGTGCCGGATGTCCTGCTCGATGCGACTATCTACGCGCTCGACCTCGGCGCCTTGCTGGCGGGCACCAAGTACCGCGGTGATTTCGAAAAACGCCTCAAGGCCATCCTCAAGCAATTGAAGAGAGAGCCGCATGCGATTCTGTTTATCGACGAGATTCACACCATCATCGGTGCCGGTGCGGCCTCCGGCGGGGTGATGGACGCGTCGAACCTGATCAAGCCCATGCTGGCCTCGGGTGAACTCAAGTGTATCGGCTCGACGACGTACCAGGAATATCGTGGCATCTTCGAAAAAGACCGTGCCCTGGCACGCCGCTTCCAGAAGATCGATGTCAACGAGCCGTCGGTGGAAGAAACCGTGCAGATACTCATGGGGCTCAAGTCCCGCTTTGAGGAGTTCCACGAGATTCGTTACACGCGCCAGGCGCTACGTGCGGCGGCCGAACTGGCGGATCGCTACATCAATGATCGGCACATGCCGGACAAGGCCATTGATGTCATCGATGAGGCCGGTGCTCATCAGCGTCTGCGCCCGGCATCGAAGCGCAAGAAGACCATCAGCGTTGGCGATGTCGAAAGCATTGTTGCCGGCATTGCCCGTATCCCGCCGAAATCGGTTTCGTCTTCAGATAAGGATATGCTCAGGAATCTGGATGATGACCTGAAGATGGTCATCTATGGTCAGGACCAGGCGATTGACAGCCTGTCGACGGCGATCAAGATGTCACGCTCAGGGCTGGGTACGCAAGATCGGCCGATTGGTTCGTTCCTGTTTGCCGGACCAACCGGCGTCGGTAAGACCGAAGTCACACGTCAGCTCGCGCGTATTATGGGCGTTGAACTGATTCGCTTCGATATGTCCGAGTACATGGAGCGGCATACGGTGTCGCGTCTTATCGGCGCACCTCCCGGTTATGTCGGTTTTGACCAGGGTGGCTTGCTCACCGAGGCCGTCAACAAACAGCCGCATGCGGTATTGTTGCTGGATGAAATCGAAAAGGCCCATCCGGATGTCTTCAACCTGTTATTGCAGATCATGGATCATGGTACGCTTACCGATAACAACGGTCGCAAGGCTGATTTCCGCAATGTCGTAATTGTCATGACCACGAATGCCGGCGCTGAACAAATCAGTCGGGCTAGTATCGGTTTTACCAAACAGGACCACACCAAGGACAACCTGGAAGTTATCAACAAGACATTTACACCGGAGTTCCGTAACCGTCTTGATTCGATTATCTGGTTCAAGAATCTTGATCGTCGCACCATCGACAGCGTGGTCAACAAGTTTATCTTTGAGCTTGAGGCTCAGTTGCATGACAAGAATGTTACCCTCGAACTCGATGAAGCAGCGCAATCCTGGCTGGCTGAGCACGGCTTTGACGAAAAGATGGGGGCACGCCCGATGACCCGCCTGATTCAGGACAACATCAAGAAGCCACTGGCAGAGGAGTTACTCTTCGGCAAGCTGGTCAACGGTGGTCACGTGCGGATCACGGCCAATAGCGACGGCCTGAGTTTTGATATTCAGACGGAAGCAGACGCAAAAGAAACCGTCCACTAAGGGCGGGTTCTTCCGTCAGGGTATTTTTGTGAGAAGCCGGCTGGTGCCTTACTTGGCGCGGTAGGTAATGCGTCCCTTGCTCAGATCGTAAGGGGTGAGTTGCACGGTGACCTTGTCACCGGTCAGGATGCGGATATAGTGCTTGCGCATCTTGCCTGAAATATGGGCGGTCACGATGTGGCCGTTTTCCAGTTCAACGCGGAACATTGTGTTTGGCAGCGTCTCAATGACGGTGCCTTCCATTTCGATTGCTTCTTCTTTAGCCATATGTGCTGGCGCCTTCCGGCGACATCTCTGTCTTTTGGTGGTTTACGGCGCTGCATAATGCCCGATTTATCATTGATGTTCAACGCATTAAGTCGGAAAAAGGCGAAAAATCGCATAACCGCGTCGCGCCCGCCGGCGATGGACGCGAGGATACGCGGCGGCGCTGTCGGCAAGCCGTGGCCTAGAAAGAAGCGGCCTGGCGCTGCGAGGTACTCACTCGTGACATGTGTGGATGCAACGCATTGTTATCAATCACGATTTCCATGTCGAGACGGTTGATGATCGCTTCTATATCATTGGGGTCGAAAAAGTCCTGACACAGGCGACGGAAGTGGATGGCATTGAGATAGAGCACATTCGGTTTCATGCCCTGTTCAATCTCAAACGTGTATACCAGGCGGTAGATAAAGCTCAACATGGCTGACTCCTCGGGTGGGTGTCCAAAATTCAGCTGTCTGCTGTTATCTATATCGGTGCAATGGACGGGCCACTCAAGGGCGGATATTGTTAAAAATTGTCAACTCCTTGAAAATTCATGGAATTATTTCTCCCCACTGGCCATCCCGGAAGACTTCAAAGGGCCGATATTGGTCCTTGTAGGCCATTTTTTGACACTCCTTGATCCAGTAGCCCAGGTAGACGTGGTCAAATCCTGACGCTTTCGCCGCTTCAATCTGCCAGAGCACGGCGTATACGCCGAGCGCACGCGCGGATTCAAGGGGATCAAAGTAGGTATATACGGCCGACAGCGCATCGCTGAGCACATCCGCGACGGCAATCCCCAGCAGTCGGCCCTCATGGCGGAATTCGTAAAAATTCGCCTCGATATAGGGATTGATGAGGAAGTCGCTGTACTTGTCCGGGTCAGGCGTGTCCATGCCACTACCCTGGTGGCGGTGGTGCATGTAACGGCGGTAGAGCAAGAAGTGCTCGTCGCGGTATTCACTGCCGACCGTAACCACCTCGAGATCGGCATTGCGCTTCCAGTTCCGTCGCTGGCTACGCGAGGGCTGAAACCTTGCCACTGGTACGCGGATCGGGATACAGGCATCACACCCCGGGCATCGGGGGCGATAGACGTGTGTGCCGCTACGGCGAAAGCCGTATTTGATCAACTCGCTATACAGGCTGGTGCCGATGCGCACAGACGGGTCGGCGAACAGCGTCTGCGCGGATCTCCCGGGCAGGTAACTACATTCGTGTTCGGGCGTGAGGTAGAAATCCAGCGCCTGTTGATCCGCAATCCCCATCACCACAGCTCCAGGTCATTATCAAACCGCCACAGTCGCTCTTGCCCACCGGCAGGTGGCTGTTCGCAGTATTCATTCAGTAAGGAAATAAACGCCAGCCGGGGAATGTTAACGGCACCGAGTGAGGCAAGGTGGTCGGAGTAGACCTGGCAGTCGATCAAGGCATAACCCCAGTGCTGTAACTGGCACACGAGATGCACAAAAGCAACCTTCGAGGCGTCCGTGCGGCGCGAAAACATCGATTCACCAAAGAACACCTTGCCGATCGCCACGCCATAGAGTCCGCCGACCAGTTCGTCATCCTGCCAGGCCTCAACCGAGTGGGCGTGGCCCTGCAGATGCAGGGCCTGGTAGGCGGCCTTCATCTCCCCGGTGATCCAGGTGCCGGCCTCGTCATCGCGTGGCGCGGCACAGGCGGCCATGACGTCAGCAAAGGCAGTATCGAGGGTGACGGTGTACGGTTGTTTCTTCAGGGTCTTGCGCAGGCTGCGCGAGATCTTCAGTTCGGCCGGGCGCAGGATGGCGCGGGGATCAGGTGACCACCACATGATTGGCTGGCCTTCGCTATACCACGGGAAGATGCCGGCACGATAGGCGTGCATGAGGCGGGTTACCGAGAGGCTGGCGCCGAAGGCAAGCAGACCATCAGGGTCACGCAGCGCCAGCTCCACGGGGGGGAAGGGGGCTGCATCATCATCGGTGGGCAGCCAGTAGAGACTCTCAATGGAAGAATTCATGGTCATGGCTCAGTCGCCTGCCTGCTTGTAGGGGCTGTGCTCGTTCAGCACTTCCATATAATCTTGCATCCCGCCGTGTTCGTGCTCAAGAAAGTTTGACACGGCATCACTGAAGTCCGGATGTGCCAGCCAGTGTGCCGACCAGGTTGCCTGGGGCAAGAAGCCGCGACTGAGCTTGTGCTCGCCCTGGGCACCGGCCTCGAAACGCGCCAGGCCATGTTCAATACAGTAATCAATCAGGCGGTAATAACACAACTCGAAGTGCAGACCGGAAAAGGATTCGAGGCATCCCCAGTGACGGCCATACAGGGTATCGCTGCCACGCAGGTTGAAGGTGGCGGCGACATAGCGGCCCGCGTGTCTGGCGAAGACCAGCACCACCGCATCGGGCATGGACTGGCTCAGGGCAATAAAAAAGGCCTTGCTCAGGGTCGGATGGCCACTCTTGCGCGCAAACGTTGAGCAATAAAAATCGTAGAACACCTCCCAGTGTTCCTCGCGCGTATCACGGCCATGCAGCAGCTCTACCTCAATGCCGGCTTCATACACCTGTCGGCGTTCCCGTTTTACCTGCTTGCGTTTTTTTGATGTCAGCACGGCAAGGTAGTCATCAAAATGCTGGTAATTCGCGTTATGCCAGTGAAACTGGCAACCGGTACGCCGCATCAGGCCCTGTTGCTCGAGAAAGTCGGTGTCGGCCTCGTCAGTAAACAGCCAGTGCAGGGAAGAGACATCGAGCTGCTTCGCATGCGCCAGTGCCGCCCCGTGCAAGGTGCGACGAAGGCTCTCGGCCTGCGGATGCGCGGCCTTCACCAGCAGGCGCCGGCCCGTTACTGGGGTGTAGGGGACTGCGACGACAAGCTTCGGGTAATACTGCAGGCCGTGGCGGGCATAGGCATCCGCCCAGGCCCAGTCAAAGACGAACTCGCCGTAGGAATTGTCTTTTAAATACATTGGTGCCGTGGCGACCAGGTGTTCATCCTCATACACGCACAGGTATTGAGGCAACCAGCCCCAGGGCTGCAGACACTCATGCTGTTCGAGCGCCCGCAGGAACTCATAGCGCAGGAACGGGTTGCCCTCACCGGCGAGGGCATTCCAGTCAGTGGCGGTAATGGTATCGAGGTGGGAGTGGACGACGACTTGCATGCTTGTATTGGAGCAAAACGGCGCAGTGCTGACAATCGTTAATCGCCCAAGGCCTTATTTTTGTCGGGCTATCGCGTATGTGTAACAGTGAAAGTGTCAGGCTGAACCTTGTCTCTTTACGCCTCTATGCGACAGGAAGCCGTACAGTAAGAATGGCCGAGAGGATTGGTCATATGTCAAGCTGATGTGGTGGATTCAAACTGCCCCTTTTACTTTTATTACCCATGATTTTCTTCAGTCCCTTCCTCTGCCAGCGGCGCCATTTCCAGGGCGACTGGTGAGGTGCGCCCCATGGCGACGAATTCACCCTGTTCGGCGACGGGCACTGCCTCGCGCCGTTGCATGCGGAGGAGGGCGAATAACAGCAGTGTACCCAATACCAGCGCGATGAATAATAGCAGTGCCCCGGGGCCGAAGCGACTCATGCCCTGACCAGCCAGGGACGGTCCCAGCATGGCGCCGACACCATAGAGTTGCAGCAGGCTGCGGGTGGCTTCCAGTACTTGGTCGGTTTCAATATGGTCGTTAACATGGGCCACGCTCAGACCATACAGGCTGAAGACAAAGCCACCGAAGAGGAAGGCAACGACATACAAAGGGAGGGTTACGTGCTGCCCCATCAGGAATCCGAGCAGCGCCAAAACGGCGGCAATCAAGGTGGCCATCACGATCACTTTGCGCCTGTCAATATGATCGGAAAGCAGACCAATCGGCCACTGCAGCAGGACGCCGCCCGTGATGGTCGCGCTCATCAAGACGGCCACGCCAAGATCGTCGAGGCCGATACTCTCGCCGTACAGCGGCATCATGCCCCAGAACGCCCCGGTTACCATGCCTGCTGCCAGGGTCGCTACCACACCGAGCGGGGAGGTTGCATAGAGGCTGGCCAGTTTCAGGCGGGCGCTTATGACCAGCTCCGGTTGTTGCAGGCGGGTCATGGTGATGGGCACGAGGGCGAGTGACAGCAGGATAGTGATGATGCCGAACAGTTCGAAGCCGGCGACTTCACCCAGGAGTAGCAGATATTGCCCGCCGGCCATGGCCAGTAAGGTGACGGCCATGTAAATACTGAAAATTTGCCCACGCAGGTGACTTGGTGCGACGCTGTTCAGCCAGCTCTCGATCACCATATACAGTCCCACCATGCAGATGCCGGTGAGTACCCGCAACAGGCCCCAGATGAGGGGATCGACCCATATCGCGTAGGCGACGGCCGCCGCTGAGGCGATTGTGGCCATGACCGCGAAGGCCCGGATATGGCCAACGCGGTGGATCAGGGGCGGGCAGAAATGGGCGCCGAGGACAAAGCCGAAGAAATAGGCGGACATGACCAGGCCGGTGGTGGCTAGCGGAAATTGCTCTACATTGGCACGCAGACCGATAAGGGTGCCCTGCAGGCCGATACCGATGAGCAGTATGGCGGTTCCCAGGAGCAGGGAGATGATCGAGAGGCTGGTGCGCAACATATATTTTCCAACAGTCCGGCAAGCGAGCTGGTGATAATTGAGAATAGCTGTATCTTATCAGCAACGCCCCTCGTGGTGCTTGTATTCATAGCCCGACAAGCTCCGCGTGTAAACCATTCGCCTGGGCGGCATCTACAAATTCACTCGATTTCAGGATATCCGGATTGTATTCTATGACGATCAGGTGAGGTTTCTCGTCATGCGAAGATGCGGCCATGACGCCGTTCATCTTCAGCAGGGTGTCGCGAAACTTTTCTCGATCATCATGCGAGATTTCCTCATCAAGGTGCAAAACAACATCAACCATTGGTGCGTTCATCGGGGCCGCCTCTCTGTGTTGGATAAGGGTTAATACTTATTAGGTTTTGCTATAACCGCTTTTGCTTATTGTCCTTGATGGCAGGGCGTATAGTGAGTAGTAATAATGCTAGTTATTTCAAGATCCCTGGGCAGGCTGTCGACATGCGAAACATAAGCGTATTTTCCTCCACAATACTTATGCTGTTCTGGTCATTGCAGGTCACAAGTAAGGACTTGCCGCCCCTCGCCGATGTACATGTGCATTACAAGTGGAGCCAGGTTGAGGTAACCAGCCCGGAAGAGGCGGTTAAGGCGATGCAAAGGAATGATGTGGCCCTCGCGGTGGTCTTCGGGACGCCGCCGGAGCTGGTGCTCAACCTGCAGGGTGATGCGCGCTTGCAGCTCGTGCATTTCTTCCAGCCGTACCTGCAACCTTTTCTTAAATCTAACTGGTTCCTGAACAAGCGTGCCCCGGCGGCCGTGCGCGAGGCATTGGCGAGTGGTAAATATCATGGCGTCGGCGAGATCCATGTCTCGGATGGTATTGGTCCGCGCATGGACAGTGAGGTGTTCAATAGCATCCTGCAGATCGCCGCTGAGTTTGATGCCCCGGTCAACCTGCATACGAATGCCTCGAACTTTGAATATATGCGGCGCATCTGTACAAGGCACAGCAAGACGAAGTTTATCTGGGCGCACGCCGGTGGCCTGCAGGCCGACGGGGTGGGTAAATTGTTGTCGCACTGTGACAATGTCTGGGTCGAGTTTTCCGCCCGTGATGATCTGAAGAGCGTCAGCGGGATACCGGTCGCTGAGGTGAACGGTCATCTGCAGGCGGGCTGGCTGGAACTCATGCAGCGCTACTCACAGCGTTTTATGATTGGCAGTGATCCTATCTGGCCTGTCACTGAAATCGACTCATGGCATACGGCCGACAGCGGCTGGCAAACGGTGGACCATGTTTATGCCTATCACCGACGCTGGCTGGCCACCTTGCCGACAGCGCTGGCGGAAAGAGTTCGTTTTCGTAACGCTGCCGAATTGTTTTTATATGGCAAGACACTGCTGTCCCGTTAACATAAGCCTGACAATCGGTAAGTTTCGGATAAATAGGGTAAACAGGTTGATAGATGCG
>NZ_JAVVES010000056.1:0-17955 GCF_032250955.1 Sulfuriflexus sp.
TAAAACACCAGCAACCATATCAACCACAAGCGCTGTAAATACCGTTTGTGGTCGGTGGAGGGAGATGGTATCTACAAAAACCCAACCCTGGCAACATGTAGGTCGGATTAGTGAGCAAAGCCAGTGTAATCCGACAACAAAAGTTATTAACGCTTCTTGTTGGCCTCATGCGCATCAATGGCCTCTCTCAATCCCTGTATACGTCTTCGCTGTTCGGATTCTTCAGCAGGACTCAGGCGTTCGATTTTTACTGACTCAAGCAAATGGCGATAAACTTTTTTCATTCTTTCGTGCGTACCGGGGATCTTTAATGAGTCCTGATCTGCGCCGAACTCAAACTCAAAAACATAACCTGTATCAGCAATGGGCAAGACCCTTCGCTCGTAGGCTCTAACCTTATTTGGCAACGGCGGTGCCAATTCACTTCGTTTCCCGTACCAGGTGTTATTCCCTATTTTTTCCTGCATGAGCTTGCTATCAGGGAAGTCTCGATCCAGTATTTTCTTCCACACATCTTCGCTTGTTTTCTGTAACCAGACGGTTAAGGAATGTGATGTACCAAGCAGGTACTGGTGACAAACCGAGCTTGGCCCGTATATTTTGGGTTTGCCTTCGCCGTCGACGCCTTTATGAGGTTTGACGTATTCGTCTTTGTCAAGTGAACTTAAAGTATAGGCTTTATGAGGGTTAACAATGTCTTTTGTTTCTTGAAGCGTTTTCCCTCTGTACTCAAAAAAATCACCCAAACGACTGTATGATTCTTCCCAGTATCTGCCTTGCTGCTCTTCAGGTAATTCAATTGTTGAATACCTACATACCATAAACCCAATTGGCCAATCATGACTAATCCTGTATTTTTCAAGTAACCGGTAACTATGTGTTATATAGCCAGTTGAAGATGATACTTTTGGGTCCAGGGCGCCAGGGTTATTTAACACTAGATCTTCATATTGTCTTTGTTTGGCATAATCGGAAACAACCCCGCAACCAAACAATGTTGAAAAAAATAAAACTACAGCTGTATTTTTTAGTAGTAATCCCTGTGTCATTTTTGCTTATCCTTTATTTGTTCTTTACCACCAACAAAGGTTCTTAGGCGTGCATTACCCTCTGGCGTACCCTGTGGACCACCCTTTACGGGGAACTCAACCTGTTGACACTCCGGGGCACCAGTGCCCCCGCAACTATGCACACTATTATCATTCTTTACTGCATCACCTAGTGTTACCATGAGTTCCCCCCATGTACTTACTGTAGGATTCGATGTCGTAAAACCTGTCACAGGATCATTATCAAAATAAGAGGCATAAATATTTCCTTTTTCGACATTTATATTTCTTGCGTTTTCCGTAAGCGCATCAACATCAACGGCCGGGGCAAACGATCGTGTCACCAGGTTTTCGCCATTATAGCGCTTACCATTTGCATCCACGGTATTACCCAGTATCTCGAAGGCATTTTGTTGCACAATAGTGCCACGACTATGGCCCAGTGACTGGGTTTGCAAATCTTGCCGGCTACGCAGAATATCAGCATAGGCATTGGTTGCATTACTGTAGCCCAGTGCAGAAGCCGTGTCGTAATCCAGTCCGGAGAGGGCTTTTTCATAACCAACGGCCAGGAATTCTCCAAGAATGCCATCTGCGGGCACATAATGCGCCAGGTAAATCGTGTCTGGCTTAACATCATCCAGCCCTTTCTTAACCTTCTCGGGATCAACGGCATTCTGGTAAGCCAGTTCACCCGCCCGTTCCAGTCCGTTGAAAAGTCCATTAACAGCAATCACGGTGTCCTTATTGCCATTTTCTTTCACCTCTTCCTTGCTGACAGGTGTGAGAATGGCGCGCTTGGGATTCGCGGTGCAGTCTTTTCCTTCCGGACAAGTGACCTTGTAGAACAGGATTTCTCGTTCGAACAGGGTTCGATAAGCATCATCAGTTACCGCTTCAACCTGTTGTGCAAAGGCTTCCTTGATCTGCCTGCTGGATTCAAGCTCGGTTTCGATTTCCCCTGCATCCGTTTTGACCAGGGCATTGCTGTTATCGACATCGGAGGTCACGTCAGCTGAGATACTGGCGACAACCTCTTCTGCTGTTTGCTCTGTCAGCGCCTGCTGTTGGTCCTCGTCGGTAATCCTGATCATGGTGGTGCCAATACTGCTTTGCGTGGTGCTCGCCTGTTCAGATCCGAGTTCAGTATTGGTTGCGAGGTTGCTTACGAGTGTTTTAGCGACCTTGTATTTGCTAATGGGCCCACTGCTGAGGTTGATACCGGTTTGTGAGCCTTCGACTTTTTCATAGTTGTGCAAGTCACGTGATGTCAGGGTCGCGGTTTCAAGGTGGTTTAGCTGCTGCTGTTCGGCTGCCTCGGTGCTGGCTATCTTGCCACCAACCAGGTCAATATTACCCTGCACGCTCACCTGGAAGCCCCTGTCACCGGCAAAAATACCGGCCTGTTGTTGTACGCTGGTAAACTCGGCATCAACATTCGTTTGAGCCGCGTTAATACTGCCGGATATCGCGCCGGCACCAATCGGCACGCTAATTGATAAGCCTTGCTCGTTTTGTTCTGACTGGTAGTTAGCCGTTGCCTGCAGGCTTTCAATATTGAGATCACCGCCTGCCTCAACCACGACCTGCTTACCACTAACAACCGACCCACGCAGGATAGTGTCATTGCCAGACAACAATGCCAGGCCTTCTCCTGCCTGGATCCCGGTTGCGGTATAGGTGACATCCTGCCCGTCAGCCTGGCCTTCCCCCTTACTGACACTGGCTGTCACGGCCAGGCCACTGGTTCCAAAACTCACACCGACACTGGCACTGCTGGAGTCATTTTCCCTGTCAAGGCTGGTGGTGTTTTTCGCTGCCTGCAGATGAATATCCTTATTCGACTGGATAACGATATTATTGGCCGCTGTCAGTTGGCTCCCCGTGATTTCGGTATCTGCCTTAGTACCCGTGCTCTGCAAGATAATATCTTCACCCGCATACACGGTACTGCTCGCCGCACTATGGCTTTCCTGCTTTGAACGACTACTGCTCTTCGAGCTTCCCAGGCTGACACTCAAGTTTATGCCACCGGCTTTATCCGCCAGGGTACGTTTGTCCGGAACCTTGTTTTCAGGATCATTGGTATCCTGTGCATCCTTATCACCACGTTTAATGGCTTCACGGGCCACCTCGGCCTTTCTTGCCCTGATAGCCGTCGCTGCATCATAAACAGCCAGCCCCTTGGTGGCTGTTGCCAATGTCTTGAGGCGGCTATTGCTGGTGCGTTTACTGGCCGCATCAACACGCTTGATGGTTTGTGCGGCGTCCAGTACCGGGTTGGATATGGAAATACTCAGACCGGATTGTTTGAACTCGGTTTCCTGTACATTGATAGCCACATTTTCATCAGCGGTGATTTGTATACTTTCCGCGGTAATACGGGTACTTCCGCCGGGGCTGGCAACATCACTACCGATTTGTTTATAAGCGGCATCGGCATTGATACTGACATCGCCCTCAATACTCCCCACGGTACTGGCTACGGCTGTCTCTGTTATACCCTTGCCCCTGTTGGTTTGCTGCTGCGTTCCAATGGTGACGCCAATGCCCCCAGAGCTGAATACACCACTCTTTTTCTTGATACGGGTAGTATGTTGCTTCCGCCGCTCCCGTGCCGCCACGATGTTCACTTCATCACCGGCTTGCAGGTCAACATGTTTGTCCGCCACAACATCACTGCCCTCAAGTGTTATACCCGCCCCGGCATGAAGACTGACTGAGTCAGCACTGACGCTACTGCCTGTTACCCGCTCTTCTTCCAGTTCTTCACGGCGAAAACGTGTCGTACTGGAGAGGAAGCCTTTGCTCTTGTTTTTGAGTGCCTCGTCAAGCTCACGCCTGTCGGTTGCTGATGCGAGGGCAATATCATTACCCGCCTTGATATTCACACTTCCCTGTCTACTTTCTATGCTTAAAGCATGTCCGGTTACATCATTACCTGCTTGCAGCTCGAGATTACCCGTGACGTCAATACTGCTACCTACGCTGCTAGTAGCCCGTTCTTTCCTGAAGTTATTACCATCATGAATCGTTTCCTGGCTAAAACGTTCTTCTACGGTCGATGAAAGAATATCGTTACCTGCGGTAAGCTGTGTCCTACCTGTACCGGATGTGTTGTCAATACTGGCTGCATTCAGTTCCAGATTATGTCCTGCACTAGCAACCAGGCTGCCTTCTCCGCTTGTGACAAAAAGGCTTGCCCTGCGACTGATGTTAGTACGACTTCCCTGCTCACCTGTTTGCTCACTGGTAGTACTGCTCAGACGAATATCCTGACCCGCATCGAGTGTAAGACTATTCTCACCACTAATTTCCCCGCCATCGACCGTAACATTTACGCGACCGCGCAATTCGGTGATCAGACTGCCTATATGTCCACCCGTATTATTGATGTTCTCTGCGGTTAGACTTACAAGATCACGACCTGCAATGCGGGCGCCATTATTGATATCGTCACTCGTGGTAAGACTGACTACCTCAGCTGAAAGCACACCACCATTGCCATTGAGATCACCATCCTGCAAACGAACATACAACTGGGGAACCAGTACTTTATTAGTGTCCCCATTCGGCAATGTGACGTCCTTTTCAACCAGAAGTACAACATCGCTGGTTAATTGCGCGACCTGCGCGGCGCTCAGGGCTATACCGGGGCGCAGCTTTAATTCGTTCACTGCGGTAACACCGGCATTCAATAAGGCCCGGAATTGTTCTTCGTCATTGGAAAATCCTTCCAGGAAACGCCGTCCAGTGAGTTGCGCTACCTGCTCCCGTACCAGTCGCTGCTCATAGAAACCATCACCGAGACGTTTTTGTGTCACAACAGGATCGAAGCTCAGTTGTTGCAGCACGAAATCAGAAGACAGGAATAAGCGCCGATTGATAAACTGCGGGTCGGTCTCGACCAGGTAACCCGCCGCGGCTTGTGGCGCAAGCTTGAATAAATGACTGGAGAGCAGCGGGACCTGCGTACCACTGCCGGCAGTCAACGTATTGCCCGCGTAACCGGCCTGCCCCAGGCTGATTGTCTGTGTCGCCGGTGCCGGATTATAGGGATTAACCGTTACCCGGGTACTGTCACGACCCTTTTTGTGACGGCGGGTGAAAGTGGTAATAGTACCGGCATCTGTACTGATTCGTGAACCGGGTGTCTCTGTGTTTATTAACGATGCAAGGTCTGCCGTCAACGCACCACCCGCCAGGATACGGCTGTTATCATTGACTAAGTCACCAGCGCTGATATGGATGTTGCCCCCGGCCAGAATCTGTCCTGGGCTCGATGCGGTTACCTCGGTTTCCTGCACGGTGCGATTAAAGTCAAAACGGTTGTAGGCATCGCTTATGCCTTCCGGCGTAACCAGGTAATTAACATCATCGTTGCTGTCGGGCTGGAGTGTTATCTCATCAGGGCCATAGCGATTAGGTGAGCCTACCAGTGCATATTCCTGGATATTCTCATTCCCGGTTTGCACAAGCCGGGTGCTGAAATCCGTGTTTGTATTGTTGAGCTGGCTGGCGGTGATGTCGATATCAGCCACGGCATCGATAATACCGCCGTGGTTATTTATCACATCGGCTATGCCTTGCACGTCGCGGGCGGCATCCAGTTCACCGCCGATGGCAAGCCCGCCATCGCTGTATAGCGCGGCGCCATTTTCGTTATTGAGTGTCTGCACGCCCAGCTTGAGCTGCTGACGGGCCGCGATAACTGCCGCGTCACCCCCGTCTTCACCATTCTCCAGTGAGTGGGCGGCTATATTTATGCTATCGCCATAGATACGGCTCTTGCCCTGGTTGATCAATGACTCGGTTGTGATATCGACACTGCCCGCATCGATCAGGCCGCCGGTATTGTTGAAGGTCTCCGTGACGCTCGCCTGCACAGCCGCACCTGCGACTATTTCTCCGCTATTACTGACACTGTCACTAGTCTCGATTTGAACCGTGGTGCCTGCACTGATCTGGCCTATGTTCTCGAGCCTGCCTGCGGCGGTAATCTGTATTTCACCTGCACTGGCCCCCAGCACGCCCGCATTACGCACGCCGATGCCCGCCTCGGTGCCAAGCAAACGGATCTTGCCTGCATACATTCCACCCAGCTCGCTGACATCAAGAGAAAACGTTGGTGATACGCCAGTGCCGGTAACAGGGGTGGCACTGTCATGGGCGGCATTGACTTGATTGGCGCCTGTCGTGATGCGCAAGTCATTAGCCAGGATATCCGCATTCACCTGCACCGCACGGGCAATAACATCGGTGAAATTACTGCTCGAAGTATCGAGCCCCTCCCCCTCGAGACTGATCACACCACGCCTTACGACATAAGCCTCGAGGTTGCCGGCATTAACAATGGGCGTACCGGTTGTCAGGGTGGCACGATTGGCGTTGATAAAGCCACAACCGTTACACGTGATCCCGGCCGGGTTCGCGACGACAACCTGTGCACGATCGCCGGCCACTTCCATATAGCCTCGCAGCTGACTGGGATCGTTTGAATTAACTTCATTCAGAATGACACTTGCCGTGCCCGTCGCCAGCGAGGGGTTGCCCAACACCAGGCCCCCTAGCCGGGTTTGCACCATGCTGCGCGAATTGTTCAGTATCGCCCCCTGGCGTTCAACATCAAAACGACTATAGACGTTTCGTGAAATCCCGGCCGAACTCGGTGTCTGGATATTGACCTGGGGAATACCGCTGGCCGTTGTTGTGACCGTTGCCTGCTGGCTAACGGGCGCGTTGCTATCGGCTATGATCTCGGCCTGTGCCGGCTGCACGGCCAGGAGCACCGTTCCCAGGGCCCAGACTCTCGAGAGCTGAAACCGTTTCAGGTTTCCACCATGTGCAAGCATCGCCCTCCGGCGTTTACCCGGGGAGCCGGCACGCGCTCCGGCTCGAGTATTCGCAAGCTCACCTACTACTACCCACTGGCCGCGAGACTTGCTGTAAATAACCCTGTGTCTGTTTTTGTTCATATCGCATCCATGCAATAAGTTATGTGTTGACCTGCATCGTCGCCAGCGGGTGCGCCTCAAACCACGCCCTGGCCTGGCGGGCTGAAAGATCCCTGCCTCGAAAGGTTTGCACGCGCAGGCCTTTCTCGTAGCCCCGGTGATACAATGCCCGCGCGCACTTGTCGGCAAATAATTGCCGCGTAATCAATGTCGACATTTTCCGTGTATGCCCGAATGGCGCGACCCAGTCGAGGAACCAGATCCGCTCGCCACTATTCCAGTCTTCCAACGGCATCGATTCAGGCGGATTCCTGAGATATCGGGTCTCTGCCGCTTCGCTCATCTGCGCCCAGCTCAGGAAGAATACCGGCCTGCTTTTCTCGACCGCCAGCACAAACTGGCCGTGTTTCATGGCGGCCAACAATAATACCGGCAATGTCTGTATTGGTAATTCCCGGTGCGTCTTGGAGTACATCCACAACCACACAGCCGAACCTAATACTTCGGCCTCGTTGTAGCCGCAACCAAGTAACGACGGGGCGGTAATGTCAAAACTCTCGTAGCGCATCAGCCATTTGCCTTATTCAGAAAGATAGACTCACGTTAAAACCATACGTTGTGCTTGCGGTTCGAAAGCCATCAGGTCTGGATACCGGCCTGCCCGCGAAGACGTCATAGACCATGTTTTTATAACCGCCACGCAGGCCGATAACCGCGCCGGAAAGATGTTTGCCCAGGAGCAGGCTGCCCGACTGACCATCAACTTCTCCGTAGTCAAGCCCGGCATATAGCTGCTGGCCGCTCTTTCCCATGGCCATGCCGATGTCATTGCGAATAAACCAGCCGCGATCGGCTGATAACACCGTTTCCCCATCGAAACCCCTTACCGTGTAGCGCCCGCCGATAGAAAAGCGATCTTGCGGCACCAGTGGGGTGAGGTTGTGTTGCAGCCTGACCAGGCCGTTGTAATGCCACCGCTGGCCACCGGCAGTAAATGGCATATTCAGACCGACCTCGGCCGTATACAACCTTGGACGGGACGCCCCTTCGCCGAAGGGGTCTTCCGGGGCTGCCAACGCATTAAACGCGCCTGTTCCGTGCCGGTATGCCAGGTTCGCGTTCAGCACCGCCTGACCAATAAACTCGCGGTGCTCCACACCCACCTCATAGCCTGCGGTACGTCGCTGCTGGATAGCCACTTCCACATCGTTAATAAAGTTTTTCGAGCTCCGCACATAACCACGGAGATAGCCGCCGGTCCGGCGCCGCGCATCACGGTACAGCACCCGCGATATACGCAGATCCGCATTCTTCGTTTTGCCGCTAAATCGAATGTTCGCGCCCGCACTGGCTACTGTTTGCCGAAAATCAAACCTGCTCGCACTCAGGCTAAACAACCAGTATCTGTACGGCACCGAGTAATGCAGGCTATAACCATCGGTGCCTTTTTCATCACTGTTGCCACCATCAAAATCGCTATTCACACTTACGTAGAACAGATCGTTCAATGACAACGGGTTATCGTAGGACAGGGTTAGTCCCGCCTGGTTACGCCCTGTTCTTTTTGAACCGCCGTCATCCAATGACAAGGTGGCTCGCAATGGAAAGCCCTGTTGGTGATGTACCACCAGGTCACTCTCGCCCGGCTGTGCATCTTTTATCCTTGCCGGCTCAATCTGAAAATCCACCTCCGCTACAGGCACACGCTTGATGTTTTCCAGCGCCTGCTCTATATCGCGCAGGTTCAGGATATCGCCTGACTGCAGCGGCAAAGCGGCATCCTGCATGCGCGCCGGATGTTCGGAAATAAAGTCGATTTTGCGCACGTAGCCCGGAATCACCGTCAGTTTCAGCACGCCTGTTGTTAAATCCTGTGGCGCGGCCAGAATGCGCGTTGTGATAAACCCCTTTGCTATTACCGCGTTTTGCAGGCGGACCATAACC
Source organism: Sulfuriflexus sp. (assembly GCF_032250955.1). Taxonomy (NCBI): domain Bacteria; kingdom Pseudomonadati; phylum Pseudomonadota; class Gammaproteobacteria; order Chromatiales; family Granulosicoccaceae; genus Sulfuriflexus; species Sulfuriflexus sp. The sequence goes on from NZ_JAVVES010000056.1 coordinate 8,948, forward strand.
AGGTTGATTCCTTGCACGCCCAGGCAGCGGCCAATAACTGAATTATTTCCCTTCGTTACTGATTCCAGGGCGAAGGCAAATTTCTCTGCATCTTTGCCCGTTAATCTGATTTCCTCGATTTTAAAACACGGGCTTTCCTGCAGCGGCAATTCCGGGCTTATCTCCGGCGTCGTCTGCTGCTGTAACCGCACATCAGGACGTTGCTCCTGTTGCTCATGCAATTGACGCTGGCGGGCCTGCTCTCGCAAGGTTTCCCGGGCAGTGTTATCTGGGACATTGAGTGGCGCTGAAGACAGCGGCGCTGCCACAGTCATCAACAGGCATAGACAAACGATGCCGCAACCAGACACGGTTCTGTGCTTAACCGGGAAAAACATGCTGCTGTGCTACCGGACTAGGAGCCGGATCGCTGCCGCCTGCAAATGGGATGAGGATTGTTTATTTCAGAAAGAAAAGGGCTGTTCATTTCGACACTCCGTATCGTTTAGTTTCATCTATCCATAATGAATTATCGCGGAGAGTTGGCTCGAGCCTGACTGCCGAAATCCGGTCTATTCCTGTACGGCCGGCTGGCATTTTTATGCAGGAAACCCCTTCCCCGGTGTTGATTCTAATTCTATACCCACATATATAGCAAGCCCATGCAGCTGGTTGGCGTGATTATTTCCTTCCGCGCCGCTCCGGCGAGTATCAGGGGTCGGAGTCGTGCGGACATTATCAGTATCAGGGGTCGGAGTCGTGTGGACATTATGATCTGGGTGATTGGCGAGCAGTAACGCAATTCTTACGTCAAAACTATCGTAGACACCAACTCCGACCCCGCAAACCTGGCTCAGTATCAGGGGTCGGAGTCGTGTGGACATTATGATATGGGTGATTAGCAGGCAGTAACGCAATTTTTACGTCAAAACTATCGTAGACACCAACTCCGACCCCGCAAACCTGGCTGGGGGACAATATCAGAGGTCGCAGTATCAGGGGTCGGAGTCGTGCGGACATTATGATATGGGTGATTGGCGAGCAGTAACGCAATTTTTACGTCAAAACTATCGTAGACACCAACTCCGACCCCGCACAGTATCAGGGGTCGGAGTCGTGCGGACATTATGATATGGGTGATTAGCAAGCAGTAACGCAATTTTTACGTCAAAACTATCGTAGACACCGACTCCGACCCCGCAAACCTGAAAGGACTCCTACGTTCAAACGCGAAAAACGCGTTTAGTCGAACCAAGGTTCTCATCCACTCCAAACCCTATAAATAACAAAAGCCCGCACAAGGCGGGCTTTTGTTATTTATGGCTGGGGAACAAGGATTCGAACCTTGATTGACGGAGTCAGAGTCCGTTGTCCTGCCGTTAGACGATTCCCCAAAAGAAGTCGGAAAACGGCGTGCGGCGCAGGCCGCCAACGCAATTAACGCTTCGAGTACTGCGGACGCTTACGGGCCTTGTGCAGACCAACCTTCTTACGCTCGACTTCGCGTGAGTCGCGTGTCACAAAGCCGGCTTTTCGCAGGCCCGGACGCAGGGTTTCGTCGTATTTCATGAGCGCACGGGTAATGCCGTGGCGAATCGCGCCGGCCTGGCCTGTGTTGCCGCCGCCCTTGACGTTAACCTTGATATCGAACTTGCCCACCATTTCGGCCAATTCGAGTGGCTGGCGAACTACCATGCGTGAAGTTTCACGACCAAAGTAGGTATCGATGCCACGGTTGTTAATGATGATGTTGCCTTCACCCGGTGTCATGTATACGCGAGCCGTTGATGACTTGCGGCGCCCGGTGCTGTAATAAACGTCTGCCATGTTCTTAACCTAAGCTCTTAGATTTCCAGGGGCATCGGCTGTTGGGCCGTATGCTGGTGTTCGCTGCCCGCATAAACCTTCAGCTTGCGGAACATCGTGCGACCCAGGGCATTCTTCGGCAGCATACCTTTCACTGCTGTTTCGATAATGCGCTCGGGTGCCTTCTTAATCAGCTTGTCGAAGCTGATCGTCTTCAGACCACCGATGTAACCCGTATGATGGTGATACAGTTTATCGGTCGACTTTCGGCCCGTGACCCGGACTTTTTCGGCATTGATGACCACGATGTAGTCGCCGGTATCCACGTGCGGGGTATAAATAGCCTTATGCTTGCCGCGCAGACGGCGGGCGATTTCAGTCGCCATACGGCCCAGGGTCTTGCCCTCGGCGTCGATAACGAACCAGTCGCGCTTCACTTCAGCCGGTTTAGCACTGAACGTCTTCATTTCAGTATTGCTCCACTTAAATAGGGTAGTGTCTTGCAAAGAGGCGGAATATTACTTGAGTCCGGGGCCGGATACAAGTGCAAAAGGGCTATTTCTGGCTATACCGTGGTCTTTTGGTCCGGGGGGCTCCGGGAGAGCCCAATCCCCCTCCGGGAGGCCGCAGAAATGCCTTGAGAGTTGCCCAGACTCACTGGGACAGTGAGTGGGGTATTCATGATTGCCCTGACCCATCGGAGATGGGTAGGGTACTCATAATGAAGCCCGAAGGGATTCTGTGAGTGGTGAAATTCCGAGCCATAAAAGCAAAGGAGACAGCGAAAAGGTCGAATACCCACGGATATATCGGAGATGGTTGAGGATCATAGATACCTTTCAGGCATACACCACAGAACCTTACAGGTTCATTATGGATACCCTACCCATCTCCGATGGGTCACTGGCTCAAAGAATCCCTTCGGGCTTCATTTTGAGCACCCCACTCCAACGGAGTCTGGGTGAAAAAAAAGGCGCTGCAGATTGGGCTGCAGCGCCTTAGAAGCCACCATTGGGAGGTGGAGGAGGATCGGATTAGATTGAATGTTCCTGGGAGGAGAATGAGCAATCAATCTAAAGTGGGATAAATTTTAGCCACCATTAGTATATTAGTCAACTCTAATTTACTAGGCGGGCAAGGTAATCCCTGTCGATACCTGGTATACACCTAACGCATTGATTATTAAGTAGATTTTCCTGAAATAAAAAAGGCGCGATCCCGTTTGGGATCGCGCCTGTACCACCTGAACTCTACTATTCGTGGAGGAATGCTAGAGTGTTCGTCCCCATTCGGGGGCTAGTTACTGGTGGAGATAAAGAATGTGCCATGTGGATTTTATTGTCAATATTTAGATATATTCGATATATATCAACAAATTACACAATAATAGTGATGTTGTAGATTAACTAAATCCGGCATCGCTCTGGTTTCACTGACATCCTTGCAATATAGCTAACTTGCTGTTTTATATCGTTATTTTTTATATGGCCTGCCGTTACAAAAAATAAATATCGACCGGCTAGATCTGCAGGCGGGTGACAATCTCCCCTTCTTTAAGGTGTTTGCTGATGATTTCATCAATGTCTTCCTTGTCCACATAGGTGTACCAGGTCTCTTCCGGGTAAATCACGATAACCGGGCCTTCGCCGCAGCGATCCAGGCAACCGGCGGAGTTGATCCGCACCCCGCCCTTGCCACTCAGGCCCAGTTCCTTGCAACGCGCCTTGGCGTAATCGCGCATGGCCTGCGCGTTATTATCCTGGCAGCACTCGCGGCCGTCAGTGCGTTGATTGGTACAAAAGAAAACGTGGTAACGGTAATAAGACATAAATAACCCAGTGACAAGTCATGTGTAAGGCGTAGAATCCGTGTAACTCTACTTTATTTTACCCGATATCCATACTCCATTGTCTGCCACGCCGCCCAAACTCTCCCTTATCGCCGAAGGCGACAAATGCGTCCTCTGCGGGATGTGCCTGCCGCAGTGCCCGACCTACCAGCATGCGCAGGATGAAAATGAATCGCCGCGCGGCCGTATCGTGCTGGGCAAGGCCATCTTGAGCGGTGAGCTGCGTATTGATGCACAGATAACCCGGCATATTGATAACTGCCTGCTCTGCCGCCAGTGCGAACGCATCTGCCCTTCCGGCGTGCAGTTCGGTTATTTCATGGACGGCCTGCGCCAGCAGCTACACGAAGGTGATGAAGCTGCCGACAAGCGGCTGGAGACCGTCCTGGAAGACGCTACACAGAGTCGGCGTTTGCATGGCCTGCTACGCATCGCCCACCTTAGTGGCGCAGACAAGCTGGCCGGCCTGTTGCCGGGCAAGCTGGGGCGGCTTGGCCGCAGCTTACCCACCATTGGCAAACTATCTGACGCGCGACCGCACTACCCGGCAGCACATGAGCGGCATCGTGTGCAGATGTTCAGGGGCTGCACCCAAACGGTTTTCGGCTCGGCATTGTTTGATACCGGCATCGCAGTCCTGAACCGGCTCGGCGTCTCGGTAGAGGTACCGACAGAACAGGGTTGTTGTGGTGCGCTGTCTCAGCATAGCGGCCATGCCGGACGGGCACATGTGCTGGCCGCCGGCAATCTGCAGGCCTTTGCCACCCAACCTGCCTTACCGATCGTCACCCTGGCCAGCGGTTGCGCGGCGACGCTGAAAGATTATGCCCGGCTTACCGATGACTATGCCGGCGCGGCTGAGTTCGCGCAACAGGTCATGGATATCAGCCATTATATTGCATCCATTGACTGGCCGGCCGATGTCGGCATCCGCGGCCTCAAACAGCGCGTGGTGGTGCACAGCCCCTGCTCATTACGTAATGTCTTGCGTCAGGAGAACGCGGTATCGACGTTGCTGGCGCGTATTCCGGGGGCAGAAATCATCCCCCTCGAGGCCGGCAACAGCTGTTGCGGTGCCGCGGGCAGTTATATGTTTGAAGACGAACATCGGGGGTTGTCCGAGACTCTGGCGGGAGAGAACATAGCCAAAATCCGCGAACTGCAGGCCGACGTTGTCGTGACCAGTAACATCGGCTGCGCCATGCAGCTGCAGGCCGGCCTGAAACGCGCCGGACTGACCATCAAGGTCCTCCACCCGATCGAGCTCCTTGCCCAACAACTCAGCCCGGATTGACATTCCGCCGGTCTCTTGTATCGTCTGTCTTTATGAAACAACGCACCTACAGCCCGCTCGACCAACTCGCCATGAATATGGATCAGGCCCTGCGCACCGTGTTTGGCCGCCCCCAGGTCACTGAGCGCGACAACCCCGCGCGCGACTGTGCGGAAGCAGAACTCGATGAAGGCGAACGTCGGCACGTTGCCGGCCTGATGCGCATCAACCATGTGGGTGAGGTGTGTGCCCAGGCGCTTTACCAGGGGCAGGCCCTGACGGCCAGACTCGACAATGTTCGTGACAGCATGCAACGCGCCGCACAGGAAGAAAACGACCACCTGGTCTGGTGTGAACAGCGCCTTGACGAGTTGCACAGCCACAAGAGTTTCCTCAACCCGTTCTGGTACGGTGCCTCCTTTGCCATGGGCGCAGCGGCAGGTCTGGCCGGCGACAAGTGGAGCCTGGGCTTTGTCGCCGAGACCGAGCAGCAAGTGGTGCGACACCTCGATGAACACCTCGCCCGGTTACCCGTGCAGGATGAAAAAAGCCGGGCCATTCTCGAACAGATGAAAACGGATGAACTTCATCACGCCACGGTAGCACTGGAGGCCGGTGGTGCCGAACTGCCTGCCCCGGTCAGGAAGGCTATGCGCCTGACGTCGAAACTCATGACCACGACGGCGCACAGGATCTAGAACTTCATACTCTTTTTCAGATTGCGTCCGTAAAAAATCTCGGCCATTTCGCGGCGCAGGTTTTCTGAAATGATGCGCTCTTGCTTGCCGGTCAGATCGTCGTTCTGGATACCAAACAGATAATTATTGACCTCAAAGGCCTTGAGCATCATCTTGGTATGGAAAATATTTTCCTGGTAGACATTCACATCGATCATTTCATAGAGATTCTTAATATCCCGCGAAACGAAGTTCTGGATGGAATTGATGTTGTGATCAATAAACAGCTTGCCGCCTTTCACGTTACGGGTAAAACCGCGCACCCGGTAATCCATGGTGACGATATCGGATTCAAAACTGTGCACCAGGTAGTTCAATGCCTTCAGGGGTGAAATCCGCCCACAGGTAGAGACATCAATATCGGCACGGAAGGTACTGATACCGTTTTCAGGGTGATACTCCGGATAGGTATGTACCGTGATGTGGCTCTTGTCGAGGTGTCCGACCACGGCCTCCGGCAGGGGGCCGGGGGTCTCGCGGTTATCAATATCCTCGGACATGACCGGTTCTTCGGCAATCAACATGGTGACACTGGCGCCCTGTGGTTCATAATCCTCATGGGCGATGTTAAGGATACTCGCACCGATAATATTACTCACATCCGTGAGAATATTGGTCAACCGTTTGGCGTTATATTCCTCATCAATGTATTCAATATATTCCTGTTGCTGAGCCTTGCTCGCGGTATAGGCAACATCGTAGATGTTGAAACTCAGGGTTTTGGTCAGATTGTTAAAGCCGTGCAGCTTCAACTTTTTCTTTTTTGCCATTCACGTCGTCCGTAATAATTCAGGTTTAACATTTATCGGCAATCGGCGGATGATAGATCATCTGCACGGTTGTGCCGTCAGGGTCGTTGCAGTAAAAGCTGCGCGCGCCATCGCGGTGTGTGCGTGGTCCGGTGCGCATCACCACATCATGTGATTTCAGATAGTCATACCAGCTATCGACATCTTCCATCTTGCGCAGGATAAAACCGATGTGATCCAGGTGTTGTCCGTGCTCCGCTAGCGGCGCTTGCGCACGGTGCAAGGCAAGATTGTCATTGCCGGAACACAGGTAAACGTTATCCGGATCCGGCCGCCACTCTACCTGCATACCCAGCAGCTCGGTATAGAAATGTTCGCAGGCTTCGAAATGTTCGGCATAAAGGGCAACGTGCCGCATGCCGCCGGTAGCAGGGGGACGACTCATGGGTTTTCTTCCTCAATAATATAGTCATGGGTGATCTCGGCTGTGGCGCCAAGCATGATCGAGGCCGAACAGTATTTCTCGGCTGAGAGTTCAACGGCGCGCTTGACCCGATCTTCCTTCAGGCCGGTACCCTTGAGACGAAAGTGGGCATGGATCCTGGTAAAGACCTTCGGCTCCGTATCGGCACGTTCGGCCTCGAGTTCCACCACGCAGTCAGTGACCGGCTGGCGGGCCTTCTTGAGGATATGCAGGACATCAAAGGCGGTACACCCACCCATGCCGAGCAGGAGCATTTCCATAGGCCGGATGCCGAGATCACGGCCACCGTGCTCGGGCGGCCCGTCCATGACCACGGCATGGCCACTGCCGGACTCACCGACGAATGTCACACCCTCGACCCATTTAACTCGCGCTTTCATGACCTACTCCACAGAAATCAGGACGCGAAAGAGTATCATAAAGATTCCCGGGACAGCATAGGCCCGGGGCCAAATATTCAGCCGGCCGTCTGGAAGAGTTCGACAGCCTGTAGAAAATTGCCTACACTGAACCTGGTACATACATAATAAGAGTCAACGGGGCGCAAAGCGTAATTCTATGCTCACCATCAACGAAAATCCTGCTATTGAACGCTTTCTGGAGCACTGCCATCGTCGCCAATATCCGGCGAAAAGCGTCATTATCTACGCCGGCGACGTGCCCGATGTGCTCTACCACATCATCAAGGGCTCGGTGACTGTCCTGATCGAGGACGAGGATGGTCGTGAAATCGTGCTGGCCTACCTGAATCCGGGGGATTTCTTTGGCGAAATGGGCCTGTTTGTCCCGGATCAGAAGCGCAGCGCCTGGATCCGGGCTCGCGTTGATTGTGAACTCGGCGAGATCAGTTACAGCAAATTCCGTCAGCTCTCCACCGAGAACCCGGATATCCTCTTTGAACTGGCCTCGCAGATGGCGGTACGCCTGCAGAACACCAGCCGCAAAGTCGGCCACCTGGCCTTCATGGACGTCACCGGCCGTGTCGCCCGCACGCTGCTGGATCTCTGCGAACAACCCGATGCCATGACCCACCCCGACGGTATGCAGATCCGCATCACCCGCCAGGAGATCGGCCGCATCGTCGGCTGCTCACGCGAGATGGTCGGCCGCGTCTTAAAGAACCTCGAGGAACAGCGCCTGATTTCCGTGAAGGGCAAGACGATCGTCGTTTTCGGAACGCGTTAGCCGGTCGGGCTTACCCGTACATTACCGGTTCACTCCGAGCGCCCCCTGCGGGCTACACAAATAATTCAGCCAGTTTCTCGCCCGGCTCATCAGCACGCATAAATGCCTCACCAACAAGAAATGTATTAACGTGGTGGTTGCGCATGAGTGCGACATCCTCTTTCGTGTGAATACCGCTTTCTGTGACGACAATACGGTCCGCGGGGACTTTATCGAGCAGGTCCAGGGTTGTATTGAGACTGGTCTCAAAGGTACGCAGATTACGGTTGTTGATCCCCAGCAACGGAATATCCAGTTCCAGGGCGCGTTGCAGTTCTTCGGCGTCATGCACCTCGACGAGCACATCCATGCCCAGTTCATGCGCCAGGGCGGATAGTGCCTGCATGCGTTCATCTTCAAGCACCGCCACAATGAGCAGAATACAGTCGGCATCGATCGCCCGCGCCTCGTAGACCTGGTAGGGGTCAATAATAAAGTCCTTTCTGATGACCGGCAGCTCACAGGCCGCGCGCGCCTGTTGCAGGTAGTCCTCATGGCCCTGGAAATAATCTGCGTCGGTGAGAACAGACAGACAGGCCGCGCCGCCCCTGGCGTAACTCTGTGCGATCTGCGCCGGCTGAAAATCCTCTCGCAGTACCCCCTTGCTCGGCGAGGCCTTCTTGATCTCGGCAATCACCGCGGCCTGGCCTTTTGCCAGCCTGGCATTTATCGCCTTAACAAAGCCACGCGGCGGCGAGGCAGTGGCGATACGCCGCTTCAGGTCTTCGATAGTAACCTTGGCACTGCGCTCGGCGATTTCTTCATGCTTGCGCGCAATAATCTTTTTCAGGATGTCAGGTGTATCGCTCATATTAAATACTCTGGAACCAGTAGGTCGATGAAATGGTCTCCTCCCCCCTTTATAAACGGCGTCGCAATGCGCCATGATGGAGGTGATATCAACCAT